>CAZSIW010000105.1:0-7266 GCA_964606755.1 uncultured Elusimicrobiales bacterium
ATCTTTTGAAATCAGTTCATTCTCAATTAGACTGTCTAATCCTAGTAAATATATTTCTGCAAGATATCGAGCGAAAGCTGGACCTTGCGGTACACCAACCTTAGCACCGCCCATTGACAATTGTGCTTGATTGAGTAAATATGTAACAACATTTCTATATTGCTGTCTTCGAGATTCAGGAAGAGCTTGAATACAATCAAGTACCCTTTGAGGAGACTCTTCATAAAGCTTAATTTTCAAACGATCCAAATCAATAGAGTCATAAAATTTATTAATATCTGCCTTAATTACATAGTATTTATCAAAACATGGATTAAACAAGATGTTTTCAATTTGCTTCGTATATTGTTTCCACTGACCAAACCATTTATAAAATATACTGAAATTATTGAAGCTATGGGCAAAACGATATCCGAAGGAATTGTTAGATATCTCTCTACTAAAGAACTGATTTATGAAGAAAATAAAATAAGTAGAAATTACCCGGTCTTGTGTTCCTAAATTATACAGAAAACGTTCTTTACCAGAATCTTCTTTTCGGACAAACCGATAAAGTTCATTTCTTTGAGGGTATGTTCCTTTATAAATTGAACATATATCCTTCGATATGTCTTCTTTATCAATTGATGCTAATTCTTGAAATTGCAGGTATAGAGGCACCTCGTCATTATCAAGCGCATAATTGCTTTCAGCTGCGCTTACAGTTGCAATCATCTCGGGCTTCACATCAAACAAACTATTTATCTCAAAGGCGCTAATCTTTATATTTACATCTTTTATTAAATCTAAAGGAGAGGATATTGATGTATCACCACATGCTCTGCACGAGTTAAAATATGCACACATAACAGGATAATATCCTTTGTATTGTTTGAGCTTCTTTTTTGTTAATTCAGGCCTGTAGTTGGGAAGTTGCGAGAACAATTCATTGAGCAGTTTCTTACCAAATTCTGAATCATCAAGTTTTTCGATTCGTCCCAACAACCCCACGAGAATTTGTCTTTCTTTTTCATTAAGACCATTTTGATAACTTGCCAGCATGGACTTCAACTGCTCACACCTACTCAAATCTTTAATAATTTCAGATAACGTTATTGTCTCAGATGCATTTACTTCAGTCACATGAAGAATATTTGATTGGTCTGGAACTGTACTTAAATCTATCTTTAATGTTGCGGCAATATTTTCGTAGTCTACAAAAACTATTTTCTCCAAAAATGCTAATTGCTGATTTAAAAAATCTATATTGGCCTCAGAAGCCCATTGCGATTTATCGAAAATGAATTCTGTTTTCCAATCAATAAAATATGACAATTTTCCAGATTTCTTATGGAATGACAACGGAAGTTTCACACCCAATCCAATTCCTTTGCTTTTGTTAGCAATATGACCTGTTCTAGGGTATTTATCAATTTGAATTTCATTTGGTATTTGTACGGAGGAAATAATTCTATCAATTAATGTATAGCCCTGATGTTTAGTTATAGGTTTTGAGAATATAAGCCAAACATGAAATCCTCGATTCCCTGAGCACTCAACGAGGAAGGGTATATCTTTGCTCTCTAAAAACCGAGCAATAGCGTCAACAGCTTTTTTAACTTCTATCAACTCTTTGTTGGGTTCAAGCGTGTCCTTCCGAACATCAAAATCGATGCAAATCCATTTAATAAATGTTTAACGATGTCGTTGCATTTCTTGGTATGTCATAATGCTTTCTTTTTTCGAAAGCATAAAGTCAATAACAACAGGGTTAATAGGTTTTTTTACTAAACGATATTGACCATCAGGCATTTGTCTACCATACGATTGTTTATTGACAATAAACATCTGAAAAAGTTTATCCGATATTTTCTTAATCAATTCGTTTTTCATCTTTACCTCAATACGACAAGGCACCTAGGGTCAGGCTTCCTAACGATTCATATTTATTTCCCATTTACTACTCAAAACAATTCTACCGCTTCTATACTGTTTTTAAACCATAAACCGCAGTACCGATTTACTTTCGGTATCATGAAAACGGTGCCAGGCTTGCCTAACTTGCCTTATTCCCTACACTAAGCTGTCAAGTTGACTCCCCTATGTCCGCTTATATTTTAACGCCACTCATAATTCAAGCCTTAACTAAACTATTTATAGTTTTCCATCCCATCATTAATAATATCGATGTATTTTTTGTACACAAACAAACGATTTCGTTTTTTATTCGTTACCTCTGAAACAATTCCTTCTTTTATAAGCGCTTTAAGAGCTTTATTTACAGTGGAAGGCGTCAGTTTTGTTTGTGAAGATGCCGTTGATGACATTATGAAGGGTGTTTTACAAAGCACTGTATGCACCCGCGCAGCTGATCCCGCTATTCGCCCCATGCCTTGTATATGCTTATTGTCTGTTTCTATCAATGAAGAAAGCGCCCTTGCAGTTTCAACAGCCTGCGCGGCTGTTGATTTAATTGCGTCAACGAAGAAACCTATCCACTCTTCCCACGTTCCTTCCGTTCGCACTCTTTGCAGCATGTCATAATATGTTTGACGATTCTGTTTAAAATATAAACTGAGATATAAAAGAGGTTCGCATAATATTTTTTCTTCGCACAGCAAAAGAGTTATCAGCATGCGTCCTAACCGGCCATTTCCATCTAGAAAAGGATGAATAGTCTCGAACTGCGCATGAGTAAGCGCTAGTTTAATAAGAGTATCGGTTTGTTCCGGTTGGCCATGCACAAATTTCTCAAGGTCACCCATGCAATCAAGCACCTTGTGCGGCGGAGGCGGAACATATAATGCATTCCCCGGCCTGGTTCCACCTATCCAATTTGGCGACGTTCTAAATTCGCCGGGCTCCTTCTCGCTTCCACGGCCGGATGAAAGGAGTTTAGCATGGAGCTCTTTAATTAATCTAATAGAAAAAGGAAAACCTTCTTTTAACCGCTGTATTCCGTAATTCAATGCATTTACATAGTTAAGAATTTCTTTCACATCATTTAGAGGAACAGATGGTATTCCATCCATTTCAAATAAAAGCAAATCTGAAAGAGATGATTGAGTGCCCTCTATTTGTGAGGATAAAACTGCTTCTTTTCTGATATAAAGATATAGAAAATAATTAGTGTCTGGCAATAAAAGTGTTATGCTGTCAAGACGGCCCAGAGCAAGCATCGCTTCATTCATTTTTCTTTGCAATTCATTGGATATGTGAAGTTTAGGTACTGGGGGAAGAGGGTTTGGGACGAAAGAGCTTACACTTTCGCTTCCATATGAAATAGTTTCATAATGGCCTTGTATTTGTCTTTTCATTTGTTTTATAAAGTATAATAAACAAATACATATTATACTTTAACGCCATTTAATATAATATGCTAATTGTTATTATACTATATGCCATTATAATATAATAACCACATTGTTGTCAACTAACAGATTAATATGCGAAACATGGAATATGGTGTCACCTATTTGACACCTGTTCTTCTGCTTGCCTTTTTAATTTTCATAATACATTTATCAAGTTTTTCCATTATGTCGCGCTCTTTGAGGCGGATCACTTTCCAGCCCTGGCGGCGGAGAAACGAATCCTTCGCTTTGTCCTTTTTTATCTGGGCTTTGCTGCCATGAGCTTTGATATTATCACACTCTATGGCGATCTTTGCGTTTTCGCTGAAAACAGCAAGATCGATACGGTATTTCCTGCCATCTTTTGAAACACGAAACTCTCTTACGGCTTTGATCCCCGCGCGGTTCAGCCCCCGCTCTACGATCTGTTCAGTGGGTGGGACACCGTACAACTCAAGAATATTCCTTGCTGACAGCAGCGTTTTTAATGTCGTATAACCGAACGAAACCCGGCGCGGGATCACGTTCTTTACGGCCCGCGGCAGTTTTCTTATTCCAGCCAGCCCTATTTTGTAATACTCTTCACGCGCCCGCGGGTGGCTGCTTTCTTTTGGCAGCAAATCTATCCTTTTTACTCTTACCTTACTTGAAACGCGGGCATAGTACTCTATGCGCTTGCCGCTTCTCCCAAAAGAAGCCGGCTGGTAAAAAGCGACATATTCAAATTTGCGCCCCGGTAAACACGCGGCAGGGACCCTGTACCAGTGCTTCTTCAAAACAATATAAAGGTCCCTTCTGCTCTTGAGAACCCCAACCAGAACGTTTTGGCCTATTCTGCCCATTATATACCATTGATCACCGCTGGCAAATTACTATTCGAGGCAGTGACACACAATCCAACAAATACTAAACAGTGATTCAACAATAAGTTAACATGCTTTCAGCATTTGTTCAACAATGCTTAAACAAATAATCAACACGTTTTAAACATATACTCAACAAGTACTCAACACATTCAATGCTTCTGTCATACTACGGCTTGCAGACTTGGCCATAATTTAGTTTTGACGTCATTCCTACTGAAGCATGAATCCTTAAATAACTGTAACACAACTTTATGGATTCCAGTTTTCACTGGAATGACAGGCTTACTACACACGTATGGCACCATACTCAACAAAGTACCAGCAAAAATTCTACAATAGGCCAACAAATGTTCAACAGATATTCAACAACATTTCAACAAAAGCCATCACTGCCCCTGTTGCTGCCCACCCATACCCTGGATTTTCTTCATGTTTTCCGCAATCATTGCTTCGTTCTGCTTTATCTGTTCCTGTATTTCCTGATCTGTAAGAACCTTGTTTTCATGCGCCTTCTTATCCGTTTTTTTAGTTGTTTTACTCTTACTGACAACCGGTTCCGGCACGTTCGCCAGCCATTCAACCAGGAATATGGTTTTGTCGCCCTCGGCCCCAGCTTTCTTGAAATTCAAGTGCGCCATATCAGGCATGAGGTTGTTCTTTTTCAGGTAGTTTATCTTGTTTCTCACCTTGGCAAAATTTGCAATCGCGACTTCGACATGTTTGCCCGGGTTTGCTTTCAGGTCATTGATCAGTTTGACCAAGTCCTCCGTAATCTCGTCCCCCTTCGCCAGCATAGCGTCCGCTTCCTGCTTTTCCACAACCCGCCTGATCTCAATCACAAAACCCTCCCTTTTGTTAAGATAACTATCAGATTACACCGATTTCGCAAGTGGTTTTGCCTTAATCTGTGTAATCTTTTGAAATCCGTGTAATCACGTAAAGGTTCTCTAAATACAAAACCGCACTGCTTATAAACGCAATGCGGTTATCTATACTGCTTAGCTTGTTGTTTGTTTTGCACTTTCAACTCCACCTAGGGATAACTTTCTATCAATCTAGTTTGTTGAAACGAATGATTTCATTCATGGGCTTTCTCGGCGTCGGATCAGGAATCGTTTCAGGATAGCCCAGCGTTATCAGGCACTCAACTTTCCATGAGGCGGGAAGATTTAATATTTTTTTAATGGGTTTTTCGTTGAACCAGCCGATGTAGCAGGTGCCGAGGCCGAGCTCGGTGGCTTTCAGCACAAAGTGTTCCATTGAGAGGCCGAGGTCTATCAGGTGGAACTGCACGCCCTGCACAGCTTCGCCGACCTTATGGGTGAACAGGTCTTTTGTGCTGCACACGACTATCATCACCGGGGCGGTCTTGGCCCAGCTGTTCGACACCGCGCCGCCTAGACCTTTATCGGTTACCTGCTCTTTCAGTGGTTTGTCGTCAACTACGACGTAACGCCACGGCTGGGCGTTACAGGCGCTGGGGGCGAGCCTGGCTGACTCAAGAAACTGTGAAAGCTTCTCGCGCTCTACCGGCTTGTCTAAATATTTCCTTACGCTTCTTCTTTCTTTAACCAGCTCATCAAATGATTTCATTTTTTACCGGTTTTGTGTTTTTGCTTGCCTGTCTTCTGTTTCGTTTCCGGGGCGGCGGCCAGGTTTTTTGCTTTGCTGTCCACGGGTTTTAGCCTGTAGGTGAGCAGTTCACTGCTCCTGAACTCCTGCCCGCCGATCGAAGAGGTTGTGGTCAATATCCAGCCGACGCCAGGGGCGTAATAATTATATTTTATGGCGCCCTGCAGGCTGGGGTATTCCTCGCTGATCTTAAGACAATTCGAGAACTCGCCCGCGACAACTTTAACCAGAGCGTTTTTTTCAACGACCTTGCACTTTATTTTCCTGCCGTCCCTGGCGGTTGTCCAAGTCCTTCCGGGTTCGAACGGGTAAGATAAAAGAACTGCGCTTTCTTTAAAATTTTTGTCCGAGGACTCGCGCAGTTCGAGGTTCTGTTTTGTGTAGTATTTGTTCACCTCGGCTACAAGGCTGCGGCCGGCGCCTATTCTCTTGTTTATGCGGAAGCTGGTGCTGGACACCTCCGTGCACGCCCACTCGGCCCGCATGTTCTCGCCGCCGGTCCTGGAATCGCCTTCTATCCAGAAATTGCCGTCACCGAGCGGAAAATAATCGGGGGTGTCGAAAAGCGCTGTTTCTGCGAGCCTGACCCAGGGTTGTACCCCGGCGTAGTACTGGAGCACCTTTGTAAAAAGCATGTCCGCCTTGGGAAACAGCTGTAATTGTTTCTGGTATATGCACCCGGCCCGGTACAGCGACTCGGCGGCCATCGGTTCGGCGGGATATTTCTTAAATATATCTTCGTACTTTATCGCCGCCTGGACAAAATAGCCGTCCGTCTCCAGCTGCTTCGCGCGGTTGAACTCATAGCCCGGCCCGCAGCCGCAGAATAGAGTCAAAAAGAATGCAAGGAGTATTATTCTATAGTTATAGCGCATTTTTGAAATATTTAAATCTGCTAAGATAATTGTATACGTGATATCCTATGAAAGTGCCTACTGAATCTATCATCACGTCTCTTACGGAAGAGCCCCGCGTGGGCACAAATGACTGGTGGAACTCGTCACTGCAGGCATAAAGCACGGCGAACACCGCCGAAACGAGCATAAGCTTCTTTTTATCTTGACCAGCCAAGCTGTTAGACAGCGCCCTGTAGGTAAGCATGTACAGCACGGCGTATTCGACCATGTGCGCCATTTTTCTTAATATGAAATCCCAGTTATCGGGAAGGTCAGTTCTAAGGTTCTGAAGGCTGGAAAGAAAATATATCAGGTAACACCAGAGCAGAAGCGGCAGCCAGTAGTAAGCAAATTTTTTGAGCATATGAAATTAACCTTTTCGAAATTCGTGCTTCGATATTCGAGATCGTCTTTCTATTCCTTGTCCCAGACATCGATGAACTTCTCAAGCGACCTGTCGTACGTCTTTTCGACATCTTCGGGGAAAAAACAGGCGGGCAGCTCGTTGGAACTCTTCCAGTGGTACGTGATGCACTCGCA
>CAZSIW010000106.1:0-7257 GCA_964606755.1 uncultured Elusimicrobiales bacterium
CAAATATCAGAGAGAAAGAGGCAACTGGGAGAGGCTTTTCAGTGAAAAGGAACACGAGCTCCTCTCAACGAAAAGCAAACTTACGGATACATTAGAAAAACTATCGCTCGTGCAGAAGGAGCTCGAGGAAGAACGCCACCACGAGCTGGAACTGCTTGAACTGACAGCGAAGAACCTTGAGAATAAGAAGGTAAATGAAAAATTCAAATGGGAAAAAATAACAGATGAAATAAAACACTTCCGCGAAAACTCCCTGGAAGCGAACCGAAAGTTCATGGACGAGCAGGACCGCCTGCGGAAAATGAAAAAATCCATGGGCGATGATATAGCCGGCTTGAAAAAGCTCTTGTCTGCGAAAGAGGAAGAGACTGCAAAGATAAACGAGCAAAACACAAAGAGAGAAGAGGGGTGGCTGAAGGAAAAGTCATATATCGACAACGAGAAAAAGCTCCTGCAGGATGAAGTTGACAACCTCAAGAAGATCCTTGAGGAAGAAAGGCAGTCTCACAATGGTGCTGCTGAGAAGATGAACCTGAGGCTGGGCGACGCCGAGTCTTGGAACAAGCAGGGGCAGGAAAAACTGAACCAGGAACTTGAGAATAAACGTGAACTTGAGAGAAGGCTTTTCGAGCAGCAACACCAGATAGAAAAACTACAAGAGGATTCAAGACTGCTGAAAATAGAAAAGGAACAGAAGGAGTTCGAGCTTAGAAAGTTGTTGAACGAGCAGCAGATAAAATATGAGAAGATCCGGAAGGATTACGAAGAGAAGGACGGCCTGGCAAGAACGGAAATGATCGAGAAGATAGAAAGGCTTACCAAATCTTCTGGCATTGTAGAGCAGCAGCTCTCACAGGAACAGGCAATACGTAAGGAACTGGATTCGATCCTCCAGAACAAGGAGCAGGAAATACAGCGATTGCTAGTACAGCGTGAGGAGCTTGTCGCTGAGTGGAAGAACGCTGTTTTTGAGGAGCAGCAGAGCTTCAAGAAACGATACTCACAGCTGGTCGAGGAATACAACAAGGTCCGAAGAGGCAGGGAATTGGAGCTGAACGGGGCTCAGAGAGATATTCTTGTGCTTAACGCTTCACTGTCGGAAGAGAAACACCTGCTCTCTCTGGAGATGTCCGAGAATCAGAATAATAAGATAATAATAAAGAATCTTGAAGAGGATAAGAGCCGTTTGACAGGCGAGGTTGCAGCGGTACAAGAGTATTGGCAGAAGATCATAGCACAGGAAAGGGAATTTTCACGAAATCAGATGTCCGAACTCGAAACAAATCTCAAGAAACAATTGTTGGCCAGGGAAAACGAGATCAGCAGGCTTAACGAAGACATAAAGATAGCCAGCGGTCAGCTTTCTGAAATGAGACAGTTGTTCCGCAACGAGAAAAATGAGAACAACGCCCGTCTTGAAAGAGTACACGAGTTTGAAGCGGAAAAGAGCGCTATAATTCAGAAGTACGAGGCGGAGATCAAAAACAATCTTGAGCAGGCGCTGGCCGAGAAAGACCGGATCCTCTCGCAAATGGAGTCAGAGAGACAGGGGTTTGACTCGAGGTTATCAGAGTTGCGCAAAAAACTGGATGCCTCCGACGTTGCCGTAGAAAAAGCAGTTCAGGACTCGCTTAAAAAGGAGGCGGCTGTTAAGACGGATAAAGATAAGGATATAGGCATTTTAAGGCAGGAGGCTGAAAGGCTGAAAATGCTGATCACTAAAGAACAGAACCTGAGACAGAACGCGGAATTAAAGAATCGCGATCTGGATGAAAAAAATATGGAGCTGAAAAACACTCTTGATGGTATCCTGGCGGAACTGAAAGTAGATAAGAAGGACATTCATGATGTCTATACAAAGAAATCCGAGCTGCAGCAAAAACAATATGAAGAAAAACTTAACTTTGAATTAAAGGACAAGGAGCGCATCAGGCTTGAATATGAGACCCAGATAATGAATCTTAATCAGATGGTGGATAACCTGCACGGGGAAATCGAAAGCGGATCCAAACGCACTCAGGTGTTGATAAAAGAATCCAAAGACAACCAGGAATTGAAATTTAAGATCGAACAGCTGGAAGCCTTCATCGTAGGGACGATTTCTGATTTCAGGAATTCTCTCAGTGAATTAGGCGACGATATGGAGAAAGAAGTATTAAGAACCAATGAAATGCTCCAGACAGCCATAAGAAACAGCGGGCAAAAACCAAAAGACCGAAAAAATATTATCTTCAATTATCTTCTCGGCAAAAGGAATAATTTCTCGCAAAAAGAGTTGGCGGCGCTTAAAGAAAAAAACGGTTTTCTGCTAAAATGCCTGGAAATGTTGAAAAAATACAAGGATGACGCCCTCGCTCGCATGAACGATGTCAAAAACCCATTTAAATAGTAAGGACAATTTTAAAAAATAGTGTTTGACATTTTGCCGTTCAGTTGTTATAATATTGTTAGAAATATTGGAATATTTTGGGCCGGAGGGAACATGAAAGAGATTTTCACGACACATGAGGTTTCAAAGATTTGCAAGGTTGACATTACATCCGTGATCAACTGGGTCAATTCAGGCAAGATCAAAGCGTACAAAACGCCGGGAGGGCACCGGAGGATAAAAAGGTCAGATCTTATAGTGTTTCTGAAACAGTACAACTTCCCGGTCTCCGAAGATGTTTTTGAAACCGCCCCAACGATACTTGTGGTTGAAGATGACGAGGCTATGCGTGATTTCGCAAAAAACGCGATCCAGAAAAAGTGGAGTGACTATAAGATATATGAAGCCGAGGACGGTTTCGCCGCCGGCAAGCTCATATCCGATAAAAAGCCCGACCTTGTCATTCTTGACATAAAGCTTCCGGGGATAGATGGGGTGGAAGTGTGCAAGCTGATAAGGAAAGACAAGGCTCTTTCTAAAACCAAGGTGCTCGCGATAACCGGGTACGCTTCTCCCGAAACAAAGAAAAAAATACTGGACGCGGGAGCTGATGAGTATATCGAAAAACCGTTCAACAAGGATAAGCTTCTTGAGAACGTGGAAACGCTTCTAGACCTTTAGGACTTTACATGGAAAAGATCCTTGTTGTCGACGACGAGCCTGGCGTTTTGACTCTGTGCAGGAGGGTCCTTGAGCGGGACGGTTACACGGTCACGGCGGTGGCGACAGCTGAAGATGCCCAGGAAAATCTGAAGCACGAGGTGTTTGACCTGGTGCTCACTGATCTAAAACTCGGGGGGATCACCGGCATAGACCTCTTAAAACAGATCAAGGATTCTTATCCTCAGACCGAGGTGATAGTAATAACGGGCCAGGCAACAGTTGAGACTGCGATAGAAGCGATAAAAAGCGGTGCGTACGACTATATCTCAAAACCTTTCAATATCTCTGAGCTGGGGGCTTCAGTTAAAAAGGCCCTCGATTTCTCGAGGTTGAAACGGCAGGAAAACATCTTCAGGGAAACCACATATCTATACAAGCTCTCCCAGGAAATAACCGCGAACAGGACAGAATCAGAGGTGCTTGATTTCATTTTGGATAGAGCCGTAATGGCGCTTCACTCTGACAGCGGTTCGATTTTTATTTATTTGAAAGACAAGGATCAGCTTCATCCCATGGCTGTTCACGGCACCCAGCAGGTAGAGGAGCTTAAGATAGGAGAGCGCATTGCCGGATGGGTGGCTCAGAAAAGACAGCCGCTTTTGCTTCAGAACGGACTTGACAGTATGCCCCAGTTCAGCGACCTGCCAAAGAGGCACGACATAGTCTCTTCAATGGTCGTGCCGCTTATAGATCAGGAATCTTTTTCCGGTGTTATATGCCTTACGCGTTACAACCAGCTGACAAATTACCAGTTCACTCCGAGGGACCTGGAGTCCCTTCAGGTTTTCGCGCTCCATGCCACTCTTATACTCTCTAGCCTCAGGCACCACCAGGGTCTGAGGGAGCTGGATAAACTTAAATCGGAATTTGTTGCGAATGTCTCGCACGAACTGAGGACGCCTCTAATGGCAATAAGCGGCGCCATGGAGTTGATGGAGAATTATCTTAATTCGATCGAACTAAAAAATGAAAAAAAGACAACCCTGGTCCTCGACCTCGTAAAGCGCAATACTGAAAGAATGAGCAGGCTCGTAAATGACCTGCTTGATTTTTCAAGGATCGAGTCCAAGCAAACAAAGCTCCTGCCAATGAGATTCTCTCTTAATGAACTGATAAAGGAAACGGTTGAAGATTTTATTTACAGGGCGAAAGAGAAGGAAATAGTACTTACCTCCGACATCAAAGATCCCGACATTAACATGAACGCGGACAGGGAGAAAATAAAACAGATAATAGCTAATCTTTTGGCAAACGCCATAAAGTTCACGGCCGGGTCCGGCACGGTAAAGCTTGAGTGCGCGAAAAGCGGGCCTGAAACAATAGTGATATCTGTTTCAGATTCAGGAATTGGTATACCCAAGGAAAACCAGAAGAAGATTTTTGACAAATTCTATCAAGTGGACGGTTCTATCTCACGCGCGCACTCGGGATTCGGTATCGGGCTTTCAATAGTAAAGTCTACGGTAGAGGAACACAAGGGGAAAGTGTGGTTTGAATCCGAGCCGGGGAAAGGTTCTAAGTTTTTTGTGCAACTGCCTATGGACGTGGAATCCGTAATGGGCGTTCCTGACGCAGTGGAGAAAGAGTGACGATAGCAAGCGATTCAAAAATTAATGTCCTGGTTGTTGACGATGATCCGGACATGTCCTGGGTGCTGAAAGACTTTCTTGAGGGTGAGGGTTTTGTAGTTTCAATAGCCAGCGGCGGGCGGGAAGCTTTAGAATTTGTGAAGGCATCTCCCGAGTTCAATCTTATAATACTTGACGTGGCCATGCCTAATATGAACGGGGTAGATGCTCTTTCTGAAATTAAAAAAATAACACCGAAGGTGAAGGTCCTTATGATAACCGCTTTCCGGGACGATGAAATCGTAAAAGAAGCGATGCTTAAGGGCGCTCTGGGCTGTATTTATAAACCTTTTGACCTGAAATATATTAGGAAAATCGTAGGTGATATGATCTCGGATGATTAGTCGGAGTTAAACAGTTGAAATTACGGAGGAATCATGGAGCGGGAGAAGAAAGCCAGTATTCTAATCGTAGATGATGAGCCGGATATCCTCGTAGTGCTGGGCGAGTACTTGTCGAGTGAGGGTTTCAAGGTCTTGACCGCGAAAGACGGCAAGCAGGCTCTTGAGAAATTGAAACAATACCCTGTAGACCTTATACTTCTTGACATCGCCATGCCCGAAATGAACGGGATAGATACTTTGAGAGAAGCAAAAAAAATAAAACCCGATCTTCCCGCGATTATGATAACCGCCTACAGGGACGCCGAAAAGGTCGTTGAAGCCTTCAGGCTCGGAGCGTACGACTGTATATTCAAGCCTTTCGACCTCAAATACCTCCGCAAAGCTATAATGGCAAAACTTGTTGAATAACTAGTGTTATTTGATAAATATGGCGTTCACTGAAACGCCGTTAATGTCGATTCATATATGGTTTCAAGAATAATTGCTTTCGAGGTTCCGTGTGCTCAATAAAAGTAACCTCATCTCAAGTGCACTTATAGCAGCAGTTATAACTATCCTTTCATCCTCTTTTTCTTTTTCATCAATTTCCTCCACAACGTACACTACGTCCCAGTTCAACTCTGGAAACCTCTACAATGTTCAGATAGACACCACTAATGCCAATCTGGGGCTTTATTGCCAGTGGGATATACAAAATATTACTGTACCTACAGCAAGAGATTATTCTTCAATTTGTTATGATCCGTTAGCCTCCTATGGAGTTTCTCCCGGGTTTCTGATTTTTGGCGGATACGATGGGTCACAAGCACTTCAAGATACAGAAATCATAAGCATGAACTATGGTACATTTAATCAACCCGTAGCTCAAAAACCTTCGCCGAGATTCGGTCATACGATGGTATCTACGATCCCCGGGCAGGAAATGATATTGTTCGGAGGGGCAGATGCTTCAAATAACTGCAGCAGTGAAACATGGAAATATCATGTTGTCGGCCTAAACTGGGAGTTGCTTGCGACAACGACAGCACCGTCACCCAGGGCGTATTTTGCCATGGCGGCAAGCACATCAGTCGTGGTGTTGTTTGGTGGAACAGATACTATAAATTATAATGCCGAAACATGGGTATATGATATTATTGCGGGCACTTGGTCTCTTAAGAATGTAACTGGTCCTTCAGCGAGAAAGGGAGCGGCAATGGCTTATAGCGCTGCGGACAAGGTGTTTTACCTATATGGCGGTCAAAATACTGGGACACCGTATAGTGATTTTTGGAAGTATGATGCATCGAAAAACACATGGACTCAAGTATTTTCCTCTTTAATTCAAGATTCTGGCAGAGTAGACGCTTCGATGTTTTATGATACACTAAATTCAAAGATAGCAATATGTAATGGTGCTACTAATTCTGCAGGTACAACTTTTTCGAATGATTTAGAGTATTATGACAGCGGTTCAAATTTGTGGAATTCCGCCTTGCCATTAAGTATCCCTACAGCTAGAAAAGCACAGAGTGTAGTTTTTATACCTGATACGGGCAAGGCTGCTATGTTTGGTGGATATACGGGTACTGGATGGTCATCTGATTTTTACTACTTCGGTTACCGTTCTTCTGGCACATTCACAGCGCCTACCATAGATGTGCCGTTTGGGACTGCTATTCAGTGGCTAAACGTGGAAGTGTCTCCCTTACCTAACTTTGTGTCCGGTACCAATATAACGTACCAATTGAGCTCATCAACCGATAACGCGACTTGGAGCTCGTTTACCGGCGCCGATGGTTCGACATCAACGCTCTCAAGCTTTACTGATATCAGCGGCAGTTTTGGCGTAAGCACGATAACGACCACAATTCACAACAATAGAAGTTACCTGCAGTACAAACTGTATTTAAATTCAACCATTTGTCCAAATTCGCCTTCCGTAAAATATGCTACCGTTATCTACAACGTCTCTCCGGGTGCGCCGGTATTGGTTTCGCCTCTAAACAACGCCAGTGTGAATCCTGCAAATTTAACGTTTACATGGAATAACTCAGCCGACACAAGTCCCGGCACTTTGACTTACAATTTGCAGGTCGCAAGCGACACCTCGTTTGCATCGCCAATTATTGACACTTCTGGGATTGTGTCCGGAAGCGGCAACACAACATCCATTGTGCCTGTAACCTCACTTTTTAATTTATCACAGCCGTGG
>CAZSIW010000107.1:0-7234 GCA_964606755.1 uncultured Elusimicrobiales bacterium
AGCAGAAGACGGCATACGAGATAGTAACCGATATCACGTCCAACTGGCTGAGCTTTATCTACTACCCGGCTGGCTTGAATTATTACTCGGTCAACAAGTCTTCCGACGGCCAGATTACCTGCGAGACAAAGAAGTTCAAATCCACCACGGAAGAGGTATCCGCCTCAGGCACCGTAAAAACATCGCTATGGGAATCCATGAGATCGCAGAAGATCGACCCGGACGTTATAGTGAATTTTGCCGAGGTCTTCGCCTGGCAGGTGGATTTTCTTACGGATACCCAGCCAGGCGATTCATACAGGTTGATATGGGAAAAACAAGTGCTTGAGAACGGCGCCGCCATGAACAAGGATATCATTGGCGCCGAATACGTTGCCTCGGGCAAGATACACACCGCCGTTCTTTTTACCGGCTCGGACACTTCAAAAGGTTATTTTAACCCCAAAGGCGAGTCCCTGTTCAGGGCATTTTTGAAAGCGCCTCTGCAATACAGGCGAATCAGCTCGTTCTTCACTCTCAACCGTTACCATCCGATCCTAAAGCGGTTCAGACCGCACCTCGGCATAGATTACGCCGCACCTTCCGGGACACCCGTTTCATCGATAGGCGAAGGCACAGTGATCTCGGCAGGGTGGAGCGGCGGGTTCGGCAGGCGGGTAGTGATAAGACACTCGAACGGTTACGAGAGCGCTTACGCTCATCTCTCAGGATTCGGCAAGAAGATCCACCCCGGCGCCCGTGTCACGCAGGGGCAGGTAATAGGTTATGTCGGCATGTCAGGGCTTGCCACGGGACCCCACCTTGATTTCAGGATAAGCAAAGACGGCACCTTCATAAACTTTCTAAAACTTAAGATTCCCGCCAGCAGGAATATATCCGCAAAAGACAAACCCTCCTTCAAAGAAAACTCCAGCAAGATCCTTTCAGAACTGGCAATAATCCGGTCAAAAACCTGAACCGTTCACAACTGAAATAACATTGACAAATTAACGTATTTCGATTAAAATGATACCTGACAGCTGTCAGCAATCAGCTATCAGTCTTCAGCAAAAAATGAAAAGCCCACACACCAATGGCAATGTCAGTTTGCTGTTTGGCTGAGAGCTGATATCTGATGACTGAGAGCTTTTATTATGAAGCTCAAACTTTTTCCGAAATTTTTTATCCTCCTTACGATCCTCACCGTTGTGCCCGCCGGCATAATAGGCTGGCGCACAATAAACATCAACCGCGAAGGAATGCAGAACGCAATACTCGAGCTTCACACGAAAATGGCCTCATCTCTCGCTGATATTGTCCAGGATTACCTGCAAAACCTCGACCGCGAAATGCGCAACATCCAGTCTCTTGCAGTACAGATGTCGTGGGAGGGTCGGCAGAAGATCATTCAGAACGTGCTGGATAACAATGAGGATTTCGTTTCCCTGTCTATAGCCGACTCTCAGGGAAAAGAGCTTCTAAAAGCCTATAACCCAAACCTGGAAAAAAATGCAAGGCTGCTGAACAGAAAAGACAACCCTTCATTTAAGGATTTCTGGGCTGACCCCACGCATTCCGCGATAAGCCAGGTGTACTTCTCAGGTTCCGAACCGCGGATAGATATCGTATACCCCATGACCAAGGAATTTTGCCTGTTTTCAACGATAACTCTTCAAAAACTCTGGGATAAAATAAACCGCACTAAAATCGCTTCTACAGGCTACGCATTCCTGGTAGACAAAGAGGGAAAGATCATCGCGCACCCGCAGTTGGAGCTGGAGATGAACAGATCGAACGCCGCCGATCTGCCGATAGTGCAGCAGGTGCTTAAGGCGGTGGCGGTCGGATCGAGCGAATACATACACCCGCTGACGCGAAAACAGATAGTAGGCGCTTACGCGCCGGTAAAAGGACTAAACTGGGGTATCATCATCCAGCAGGACAAAGACGAGGCGTACGTTTCGGTCAACACAATGCAGAGCCAGGCGACAGTCCTGATATTAATAAGCCTTCTAGTAACGGCAGGGCTCGTTGTATTCATCGCGAGGGGCCTGACAAAACCGCTTGTTAGACTTACCGAGGCGGCAAAACACGTCGCCGCTAAAAACTTCAACGTAACGGTTGAGGTCAACACACACGATGAAATACAGGACCTCGCCGAAACGTTCAACCTAATGACTACCGAGCTGAAGCGCTATGATGAGATGCAGGTGGACACAATAATCAACGAAAAGACAAAAACCGAATCCGTTATGTTCTCGATTTCGGACGGCATGATCATGACCGACCACGAGGGACGGCTCCAGCTTGCTAACAGAAAAGCCAGAGAGCTGCTCGGCTTACCGGAGAACAGGTGGCAGGGAATATCGATCTTCAAGATAATCAGAGATCCAAGAATAAAAGACAAAATATTTGAGGTCATAAACATGTCAAAGAGGTCCACCCCCGTAGAACTGGACCTTTCCACCCCGCACATGACGAGTTTTTACGCGCTCACCACCGAAGACGTCGTGAACCCGGAGAAAAAAGAGAGGATCGGAGTGGTGACAGTGATGCGCGACATAACGCTCGAAAGAGATCTGAACAAGATGAAAGACGATTTCCTCCATTCTATAACCCACGACCTGAGAAATCCCGTTACCTCGATCAGGGGATTTTTGAAGTTCCTGATCGACGGGGTCGGCGGCGCGGTGAACGAGAAGCAGATGCATATGCTCGACACGATGTCGAGGGCTTGTGACAGGCTGATAATGCTTATAAACGATATTCTGGACATAGCGAAAATGGAATCCGGCACGATAGAACTCAACCTGGTAAGCACCGATCTTAAGAACATCGCGCAGAAAACCATTGATCTCGCGGAGGCCCAGGCCTTGAGAAAACAGATAAAGCTAGTGCTTGAGGCCGGCGATATTCCCGCCATATCAGCCGACCCAGAGCTGCTCGAGAGGGTATATATAAATCTTGTCGGCAACGCAATCAAGTTTACCCCCAACGAAGGCCAGATAACCATCAAACTTTCGGAAGACGGACAGTTCATTAAGTCGGAGGTCATAGACAACGGTGAAGGCGTACCGCCCGAATACACAGAGAAGATATTCGCGAAATTCCAGCAGGTGATAGGCCAGAGAAGGGGTGGCACCGGTCTGGGCCTGACTATCTGCAAACACATCGTTGAGGCCCACCTGGGCAGGATATGGGTGGAATCAAAACTAAAAGAAGGCTCAACTTTTGCTTTTCTCATACCGAAAGACCTGAGCGAGGCGCGGCTTACGGCTCAAAATGAAAAGACTAAATAACTTTTTTGCCAAACCCTTCCTTTTCTCATTATTTCTGACAGCCCTTCTCTTGTTCAGTGCAAGGGCAGTCTTGCCTGAAGTCCTGCAGGACATTACCGTCAAAGACGGGGACACACTCTGGAGCGTTGCCAATTTTTATCTTAAAGATCCCAGGAGATGGCCAGAGATCCTCAAATATAACAACCTCCCCAACTCCGATCCCAACCTAATCCTGCCCGGAATGCGGCTTAAGGTTCCTGTTCTGCTCATAAAAGAACATCTGCGCGCAGCACATCTGACATACGTGCTAAAAGACGTGCGATACCGGAGGCAGAAAGAAGCGGAATGGAGATCCGTCCAGGAGAAAATGGAGCTTTTCAATGATGACGGTTTGAGAACGATGCAGCAATCAGCCGCGCAGGTCAAGTTCCCCAGCGGAGAAGTGCTGAAACTCGACGAGAACTCGCTTGTCATACTGCAGCCCGAAAAATCAAGAGAAGAGGTCGACCTGCTCTCAGGCGGCGTGCGCAGCTCGCACACAAAGATACTCTCGAGCGAAACGGTCGTGGACCCGAGGATAGAAATGCGGGGCCCCGCGCCTGATTTCAAAACAAAAGTCAAAGAAGACAGGACAACCCTTGTCGAGGTTTATGACGGCATGGTGGATGTCACTGCGCAGGGCAGGACCGTAACAGTCACAAAAGGTTTTGGCACTTCCGTGAAGTTCAGGGAGCCGCCGGCGCTACCTCAGGTACTCCCGCCCCTGCCGAGCCTGGACTTCTCTGAACTGTCGGAGCAAAAAAAAGACGACAAGAGCGTTCCAACGGCCACCTCCGGCAGCGTTGAGCTGAATATGAATATAAAAAAAAGCAACAATAAATACAGCGACATCACAGCCGCGACGAAAAACGTGAGCAGATACCATCTTCAGGTCTCAACGTCTTCCTTTTTCGTAAATGTATTGATAGACAAAGCTTTCCCTTTCCAGGGGCGCATAAACATTAATTTTAAAGAGCTGGGTCTGGATGACGGGTTATATTTTTACAGGATAGCCTTTGTGGATGACCAGGGATTCGAGGGACAGTTCACTCCCGCATTACAACTGATCCTTGACACTACTCCTCCCGTATTGGAGGTATATCCCCTTAAAGAACAAGCCAAGGATGATAAGTTCGTCCATATAGAAGGCATGACTGAGCCGGATGTTGTCCTCAAAATAGAAGACAAGCTGATCCCGGTGGACGAAACAGGGAAGTTCATCACCGCGGTACTTCCTAGGAAGGGAGAGAACAGGTTCCTGCTGATTGCGACAGACCCGGCCGGTAACAAGACCGAAAAAGAGGTTGTTTTTGACGAGCACGACCTGAAACAGGCCGGCGCGGTGGCACACAAAAATATATCTAAGAAAAAATCTTCCTTTGCTTACTTCGCTGTAGCGACTCTGACAACATTTGTTATTCTGGGTGTCACCTTACTCATTTCGCGCTGACCTGATCCTACCCTATTTTTAGGACGCTGCCCTGCACGGCTTTCGCCTGTTTCAACACCTCTTTAGCTTTCTCGACTATCTCCGAATAGTGCCGGTATTGGCCCGGGTTGACACAAAGAGCGCCGAGAGAGATGCTCATTATGGGGAACTTGAATTCCTGGTTCTGTCTGTTCAGGCCCATTATAAAACCTTTGGAGCGCGTTTCTTCATCATACTGGCACGGTATCAGCGAATCAAAATCCTGTATTATTTTATCCGTAACATCCTTCAGTTTGTCCGGCGTCGTTATCAACACAAAATCTTCGCCGCCTATGTGCCCTATAAAATCGTCGTTATTTCCGATGTCCGTTATCGCGCTTCTAAGCAGCACGGCAACAAGTCTTATTACACCATCCCCTTTCTCGAAACCGTACTTGTCGTTAAAAGCCTTGAAGTTGTCAGCGTCGCTATAAACGATACAGAACGCCGCGCCCAGATCCATCCGTCTCTTGATCTCTGCTTCTATGGATATGTTGCCCGGCAACCCCGTCAGAGGGTTCGCGGACAGAGATTCTCTCATTCTTTTTAAAAGCCCTTCCACGCGCGCCAAAAGCTCGAAAGAATCGAAGGGTTTTCCGATGTATTCATCCGCTCCGAGCTTGAACCCGGTGATCCTGTCTTTGGTTTTTGTGGCCGAGGTAAGCATTATTATCGGGATGAGACAGGTAGCGCTGTGGGCCCTTATTTTTTCACACACCTCGTAACCGGACATCTTGGGCATATTGACGTCAAGTATGACTATATCAGGTTTCTCGGCTATTACCTTCAGCAACGCTTCTTCTCCGTCGCTGGTCACGATAACATCGTAATTCTCGTTCTCGAAAGTGAATTTTAAAAGTTCCTGTATCTCAAGGTCGTCGTCAGCAATAAGGATCTTAGGCATTGTCTACGTTTACCCCGCGCAGTACTTCCTGTACTTTTTTCAAGAACACGCTGTTGTCGAAAGGTTTGACGAGATAGAATTCCGCACCGCAGGCGGCTCCGAGGTTCTTGTCCCACTCGCTTTCCCTTCCGGATATTATTATTATCTTCGGCTTGATCGCGATCGTGTGGTCCTCGTTGATCATCTGGCAGAGATGGAAACCGTCTATAACGGGAAGCATTATGTCAAGAACAATGAGATCGGAACTCCAGGACTTGAGAGTGTTCAACGTCTCCGCGCCGTCAAAAGCGTTCTTCACCTCAAACCCCTGGGACTCAAGGAGCATTTTCAATATGTTAGACATGTGTCTGTCGTCTTCAGCTATCAGCACCTTTTTCGGGGTCGTGAGGACTCTTATTTTTTCGAGGACGATATCGGAACGGGTTATGTGTGTGAAATCCAGTGTTATGACAGGAATGTGCCCCGTCCTTACATCCTGACGGAGCTGTTTTATAAGCGTTGCTTTAGTCTCTTCCGTTTCGTTTATCATCACCAGTCCGGGCCTGCCCGACACAGCTCTGCTTATTGCCTCATTGCCGGTCAAAGCGATATCCACCGTGTGCCCGCCGATAGACAGTACCTCTTTCCACGAAAGGAGCGTGTCTGTTGAACCGCTTACAAGAAGTATCTTTGACATCATTACTCCATATTACAATATTTTATCTTCGATAAGCTACTTGCCGCCGACATAGGAAATGTAAAGCCGCTGCCCCTGCCTGTTCACATCGAGCACGAGCGTGTTCGACTTATCAATATTATACACGGCTTGTTTGAACATTTCCAGTGTCTCCGTTTCATTGTCGTTCACCGACTCTATCAGGTCACCCTGGGATAGCTCCATTTTCTGGGCTATCGAATCCGGTTTCACGGAGACTACCACGCATCCTTTCTCGCCCTCAGGGATCTCATATCTCTTGGCCAGGCGTGGCGTCAACTCGGTTACCGTGACCCCGTTCCATTCAAAAGTGCGTTTTTCGGATTTTTGTTCATTGAGTTGTTCCTCTTTCAATGAGGCCTCAGCTTCAGGGCTCTCCCCCATAACGAGGTCGAGGGTCATGTTCCTGCCCTGGCGGATTATTTCTAATTTTACCTTTTTTTTTGGCTGTGTCTTTGAGGCGACCGCCTGGAGCTGATTCGGATCAGATATCTTCTGACCGTCAAAAAACCTTATCACATCTCCCCTCTTAACACCCGCCTTGTCCGCGGGAGATCCGCCCACGACGCCGTTAACGAGCACACCGCTCTCGTCAGGCAGTCTGAACGACTTGGCTATGGCGGCATCGACTTTTTTGATCTCGACACCCAGCCAACCCCTGACCACCCTGCCTTTGCTTATCAGATCGCTCAGTATGGATTTTGCGTTGTTTATCGGGATCGCGAACCCTATGCCGTTAAAAACTCCGGTGGGCGCGTATATGGCGCTGTTTATCCCTATAACCTCGCCCTTCAAACTGCACAGAGGCCCGCCGGAATTTCCCTTGTTGATGGCGGCGTCAGTCTGAATAAGGTTGCTGAACTCTTTTCCTT
>CAZSIW010000108.1:0-7184 GCA_964606755.1 uncultured Elusimicrobiales bacterium
ACGGCCGCCGCGATCTCTTTCGCGTCTACCCTGCCGGTGACGACATCGTCTATAGCCTGCCTTATAATATCGGAGTCGCTCATCTTTCTGCCTTCTTCCGTTCTTCTCAAAACAAACATCCACTCGCGCGCGAGGTTAACGACCGTGTATCTTCCCATGGTCTGACCCATTAGTGACTCTTCCATCGTCTTTTTAATCTCTTCCACAAAGCCTCCTAAAATTTCACCGACTTCGATTTGTCTGTCTTCAGATGTTCGCTTTTCATTACGGCTTTTATATCATTCACGGCGACATTCAGGTCGTCGTTGATAACCAGATAATTGTATCGCGGAATGTAGCTGACTTCCCTTCTCGCGTTCTTGAGCCTTAACTCTATTGTTTGGCTTGTGTCCTTGTTCCTTTCTTTGAGCCTTCTGGCGATCTCCCTGAACGTCGGCGCCATTATAAAGATCAGAACGGCGTCAGGATAGCGCTTCTTCAGGTTCATCCCCCCCTGGACGTCGATGTCGAGCACGCCATCTTTTGCTGACTCAACGGTTTTCTTTATGAAAGCCTTTGAGGTGCCGTAAAGGTTCCCGTGTACCCTGGCCCATTCGATGAATTCGCCCTTTTGGACAAGCTTCCTGAATTTCTCTTCGGTTACAAAATAATAATCACGCCCCTCAACCTCATTTTTCCTTGGAGGGCGCGTTGTTGTAGAAACAGAATATGTAAGGTTTTCTGCGGTCCTAAGAAGTCTTTTGTAAATCGTGCTTTTTCCAACCCCGGACGGAGCAGACAAAACGAACAGGAGTCCCCTTTTCCGCATCGGGTTAGTATAGTAAATTTTGTGATATTTATCAAGAAGGTGGGTGTTATTTATACTATTAAGTTATTTAAGTCATTAAATAACGACTTTTTGGTGCGGCGCAATACCAGCCCCGCAACAAATAGATAGTATTAAATGCAGTATAAAATTGACACATTTATCCATATACGATATAATCATGTCCATGGACAAAAAAACACTTATAAGTTTCTGGAAAACAAAAAGAAAAGATATTCAAACTCGGCTCTGCGAGTTTGCAATGATAAAGCACCCTGCGGGAAAGAAAGATATTTTTCCCGAACTGGCGTTCTGCCTCTTTACCCCCCAGTCTAAAGCAAAGTCCTGCTGGAAAGCCATTGAAACCCTTCTTGAGAAACAACTGATCTACAAAGGCTCTCATAAGGAAATCTCAAATATTCTCAGCAAGATCGGCGTGAGGTTCAAAAACAACAAGGCAAAATACCTGATCGAGGCTCGCCGCCTCGCCTCAAATCCTGATCTCAAGGACAGGATCAACTCTTTCAAAAATCCGGTGGAGGCTCGCGAGTGGCTGGTAAAAAACGTGAAGGGCATGGCTTACAAGGAAGCGAGCCACTTTTTGCGGAACATCGGCTACGGGCAGGATATCGCCATACTCGACAGGCACATACTGAAAAACCTTAAACTTCTTGGCGTCATAAAAGAAGTGCCGAGATCTATCACCCCTAAAACCTATCTGGAGATAGAACAGAAGATGAAAGTGTTCGCGAAACAAGTTAAAATACCGATGGATCATCTCGACATCACGTTCTGGTGCAACGAGACGGGAGAGATATTCAAGTGAACAAAAACGCTTTCAGGAAGATATCGTATGGGTTGTACATCATTTCGTCAAAACTCGGGGACAAGAACAACGGGCAGATAGCGAACGTGGTTACACAGGTGTCATCGGACCCCCAGACCTTATCTATATGCCTGAATAAGAGCAACCTGACACACGAATTCATTGAAAAGAGCAAGGTGTTCGCCGTCTCTGTCCTGACACGGAAAACGCCGTTCTCTTTCATCGGGACATTCGGGTTCAAATCTGGAAAAAACACGGACAAGTTCAAGGGCGTGAATTTCAGGATAGGAAAAACCGGCGCCCCGATAGTGACCGATCATTCCGTCGCCTTTCTGGAAGCCGAGGTCGTGGGCACCCTGGACGCCGGGACCCACACGATCTTTCTCGGCAAGGTTGTAGACGCGGAAGTGTTAAACGATGAAGAACCTATGACCTACGAATATTATCACGATGTGTTGAAAGGCAAAACAGAAAAGAACGCGCCGACATACGTAGACGAAAAAAAAATATAAATGTAGTGGAGGCATCCCAAATGAACAAATACGTTTGCGAGATCTGCGGATACGAGTATGACCCCGCTCAGGGCGACCCCGACCACGGAATAAAACCCGGCATTCCTTTCGAGCAGCTGCCCGGCGACTGGGTGTGCCCGTTGTGCGGAGCGGACAAATCGCAGTTTAAGAAAGTATAGCATTCAGCGTATAGCGTAGAGCTTAAAGAAAACCAAAATAAACACCTAAAGACAGCTGCCTTCTATACGCTATACGCTCTACGCTGAACTTATGAATGACCGAAAAGAAATCATCTCCTGGTACTTCTACGACTGGGCCAACTCGGCTTTTGAGGCCACCGTAGTCACCGTTTTTTTCGGACCCTATATTACAACACTCGCTAACCACGCGGCCGACGCGTACGGTTTCATATACCCGCTGGGCCTGAAGGTCAAGGCGGGCTCTTTCTACCCCTACATAGTTTCTCTTTCCGTGCTTTGCCAGGTATTTTTCCTTCCGATCTTCGGCGCCCTGTCGGACTACACGAAAATGAAGAAACAATTCTTTATCTTTTTCGCGTACCTGGGCGCATTCACGACAATGCTTATGTACTTCATCACAGCGTCAAACTTCATGTACGGCGGAATCCTGTTTTTGGTCGCCAACATCAGCTTCGGCGCTTCCATAGTGTTCTATAACTCGTTCCTCTCCGATATCTGCACACCGGACATGAGGGACTCGGTCTCCTCCAAAGGCTGGGCGATAGGCTACCTCGGCGACGGGCTTCTTCTCGGTTTCAATCTCTACCTCTTTTCGAACGCCGGCAGACTGGGCCTGACTTCGGAACAGGCGGTCAGGATATGCCTGTTCTCCGCCGGACTCTGGTGGGCGGTGTTCTCGCTGATACCCGTCACGGGCCTGAAGAGCAGAGAGCCCGCTAAAAAGCTCGATAAAAGCATAAACGTATTCACCATAGGATTCAAACAGCTCAGGTCCACGTTCACCGAGATGCTCGGAATGCCCCAGACCATGCTTTTCATAGCGGCTTACCTGCTTTACAACGACGGAGTGCAGTCGGTGATAGTGCTGTCCACGCAGTTCGGCCACGAAGAGCTCGGGCTGACCATGGCTACGCTCACGAAAGCGATACTCATAGTCCAGTTCGTAGCTTTCTTCGGCTCAATGTTCTTCGGAAAAGTCGCCGAGCGCCTGGGCGCGAAGAACACCATCGTCATAACGCTGGCTGTCTGGAGCATGGCGGTAATATACGCTTTCGGATTTTTGAAGACCGAGGCGCATTTCTATGCGATGGCGGTAGTGATCGCGCTCGTGCTGGGAGGAAGCCAGGCTCTGTCGAGATCGGTGTTCTCGCTGCTCATCCCGAAGGGACGTGAATCAGAATATTTCAGCCTGTACGAGATCAGCGAAAGAGGCACCAGCTGGCTGGGGCCTCTTTTGTTCGGTCTGGCGCTGCAGTTCACGGGAAGCTACA
Source organism: uncultured Elusimicrobiales bacterium (assembly GCA_964606755.1). GTDB lineage: Bacteria > Elusimicrobiota > Endomicrobiia > Endomicrobiales > CAZSIW01 > CAZSIW01. The sequence continues at coordinate 3,615 of CAZSIW010000108.1, forward strand.
GGATAGGAATACTTTCCCTGATAGTTTTTTTTGTTGCGGGAATGGGCATCCTTTACCGCGTGAACATAGCGAAAGCGGTTGCCGAGGCGAACAGATAGCACCTATTTCATTTTACTCTTTTCAATGTTTACCTGGAAAGCCAGACCCTCAATTTCGGCAGGAACATATGGAACATAGTCTTGATTATGCTTGCGGCGGGCACGGCCAGCAGCATCCCGACAAACCCGAATATCTCGGCGCCGGCCAGTATCGAAAATATCATCCCAAGCGGGCTCAGGTTAACTTTTTTGCTTATCAGCACGGGCTGAATAATATGGTTGTCGATGAACTGGATAACTCCGAACATCACGACGAGGCTGAATATCATCGATGGGTTTTGAAATTTCACGAAACACACTATTATAGCGGGTATCGCGCCTGCGGCTGGCCCGAGATAAGGCACTAGGTTCGCCAGGCCGCCGAACAGGCCTATTATTATCGCGTAGTCGATCTTGAAGATGAAAAGAACTATTATCGTCATGGCGCCCACCAGGGACGCGTCGAGAACCTGCCCTTTAATGAACTTGCCTATTATTTCGTCCACGTCGCAGATGAAGCCCACCGCGGTTTCGGCGTGTTTTGACGGGATATAGTCAATAAACTTGTCTATCATGTTCCTTCCGTCAAGAAGAAGAAAAAATGTTACGACCGGTATCAGGACTATAAGAGAGAATATTGAGAATATGTTCATCAAAAGCGAAGGTATGGAAGCGAGCGCGGACTCAAAATAGTGCTCTATCTTATCAACAGAACCTCCGATAATGTTCTTCCCCCGCAGTTCCGGGAACTTGTGCTCCAGGTCGGATTGAAAGTTTGACAGAATGACCTGTGTATTACTTAATTGTTTTGGGAAACTCTCCCTTAAGACACTCATCTCGTTTACCACGCCCGGGACAATGATGATCAAAGCCGTCGCGAATATCAGCACGAACCCGAGATAGAGTATCAAAACTGCGACGGATCTTTTGAAACCGAACATCTGCAGGCGGATGATAAGAGGCGACAGGATATAGGCTAGTATAGCCGCGAGCACGAACGGGATAAGAATGGTTATCACCTTAACGATGAACCATAATATAAGCCCTATTCCAAGCACAAGGAAAATGGTTTTTAATATCTTTGTTTCTGACATAGTGGAGCTCCTCCGGCAGGAGCCGGAGGCTCCTTAAAATAACGCGACCTCCCCGGAATAGTTTATGTTTAACGTTCTCCTGCGCCGCGAAATATTTTCGGCTTCCTCTCCAAGAACAAGCTTTGAGATTCCGCCTAGGGGATCAACTGGTCGTGGGGATATCACAGGAATCGGCATAGGATTCCGTCGTCGCCCTCAGGCGCGAGCTGAGGATCTTGGCAAGGTTCCTTATCACTTTCACGCCGACAGATGGGTTGTCTTCGATGAGGCCGTCGAATTTCACTTTGTAAATTAACAGCAGTTTTGAATCAGTAACCGAGGTCGCCTGTGCGGTCCGCGCGATCTCCTCCAGGAGAGACATCTCGCCAAAAAAATTTCCCTCGTTGAGCACCGCAATGTCCTTCTCGCGCTTGGTTATCTTTACCCTGCCGGACTTAACTATATAGAGCGCCCTTGCCGGCTGGTTTTCTTCAAAGATAACCTCTCCAGCAGAATAGTGCTTTTCATAGGATATGCTATAGACATCGGCAAGAGCTCCTCTGCCCAGGTCTGAAAAAAGAGGGACCTTTTTCAGGAACTCAAGTTTCTCTTTGAGCTCCTCGTCCATTATCAGTTTTTTGAAAAAACCTTTTATTACCATATAAACCCCTTAAAACCTTAACGGCGCTCCAAGTTCAATGTTCAAGGTTCAAAGTTAACACCCACAGCTTCATACCGCGTTAAAGATTTTGACCAACTTTGAACTCGGAACTTTGAACCTTGAACTGTTTTATTACATAAGTCCCGGTATCTTCATGCCGCCGGTGATCTTTTTTGCTTCTTCCATCATCACCGCCTGCGCCTTTTTCTCTGCGGCCTGAACGGCGGAGAGGATCGATCGTTCGGCTTTTGCCACATCGAGTTTCATAAAATCAGGTGTCAGCTTTATATCAAGTATCTCCGATTTCGCGTTGATCTTTACTTTCACTCCGCCGCTCTCAATCTCGACAACCTGGGCCTTGAGAGATTTTTCCATCTCGCTCAGCTTGCTTTTCATTGCGGCAGCTTCTTTGATCATTTTGAACATATCCATTGGTATTCTCCTATTGTTATAGTGTAAAACACTCTAACACAAATTTATTGCAGTTTAAAAGGGTGCTTTATCAACCACTCCGTCACGACGAGCGCGGCCTTATAATACTCTACATTCTCACTGTGCCTCGCGGTGACAGGTGACGGGATATTTCTTCTTTTACTCGTCTTGTCCCACTGTCCGTACTCGGCGGACTCCGAACCCGGCGAATAATGCGCGACGCTCTCCTTGTCCATTATTACACCGGCGACGTTCATGGCTATGTGTTTAGAAGACGGATCGAATAAGTTGTTGCCCAGCGACACGTATTTCGCTTTCGACAGGCTCAGGTTATAGAGCGTAGCCAGCATGTCCAGATGGGAACCGTATACCGACGTATCCGACGTTTTTGGTTTATAGTTTTGCGGCACGTACACATAGAACGGGACACCGAAGTGGTCTATGAGCTGTTCGTTCGTGTAGCTGAAAACATCCCAGAAGTTGTGGTCGCCCGTCACCGCGATTATGGTATTTTTCCCGAGATCAGAGTTCTTCACTTTCGTTATGAACTCTCCCAGCTTCTGGTTGGAATACTGGTACGTGCTGAACCTGTCTCGCGCCTGTCCTAAATTGCCGGTAATTTTCTCCGCTAGTTCCTTAGGTATCTCAAGAGGCAGAGGTTTATAACTGCCCGGTAAAGAGTAGGGCGGGTGGTTGGTAGTGCTCATCACGAAAATAAACTTGGGCTTTTGCCTGTCAGAGTCGAGAGTCTTGTATATGTTCTCGAACAGGTACTCGTCATACACGCCCCACTCGTTTTTCGGGTAGCTCGGGTCCATCGAGCCTTCGCCTTCTACCTTCTCAAAACCCAGCGTGGGCATTATGGTCAAGAGGTTGCGCCAGTTGGCGTTGCCGCCGTACATGAAGAACGTCGAATAGCCAGCATGCTTGAACGGCATTGCCCCGCCGGACGCGTGGTCGCCGTAGGCGTACTTTGACTGCGTTAGCGGCCTGGCGTTCGGCCGTTTCGGGAAGTTGAAAACAGCGGTCTCGTTGCTCCCTATAGTGCCTATATCGCCGGACAGAAAATTCATGAACAGGTAATCGCTGTCAAAGTGCTTTTTAAGCTCGCCCAGCACGTTGAACTTTTCCGAGTTATACTTGCTTATATCCGCGCCAAAACCCTCCATCATGATGACAACGACGTTGGGTTTGTTGTTCTCCAGGAACTTGTTCTCAGGCGTCTCGCGCACCAGGTCCAGCGCGGGATTTTCTTTATTTAGCAGAGACTTGTCTTTTTTTAAAAATAGCGCGAAAGCGTCCGGGATATTTTTTTCATAGCCGAGCT
>CAZSIW010000109.1:0-1682 GCA_964606755.1 uncultured Elusimicrobiales bacterium
AGGGGGGCAAATGAAGATACGCATCGAGATCCCTAAGGAGCGCGGGGGAAAATTCAGGGTGGCGGCGTCCACGCTCAGAAATGCCGATGCCTACCAGATAACCACCACGGAAGAGGGGCGTACAACTCATTGCGGGGAGTTCGAGGTTGTAACGGATAAGCTTTTTGTGGTGTTCCTGTTTGCCGGCATCCTCAATACCGCGAAGTATTTCGTGAACGGGATGGAGTGTTCCGGCGACGATGTTTACGATATTTTAAAACGGGAACTGTTAGATGGGGGGAACGGGATGTACCAGTTTGTCGCCAGCATAGATCATAAGAACGGCATTACTGCATGTTACGTTGGCCGCGAGAAAACAGGCGATGAGCTTCTGCAGGAGATAAGGGGTATGAGCTAGGGACGGAAATAATCCAAATTGTTTGCCCGTGCACCAGTGTGCCAGTTAAAAACTGGCTAAACTGGTCAACTGGTGTACTGTAATGGGGGTTCCAATGGCTGACGAAACGCGTATGGTTGATGTGGACCTGATCTACATTCCCGACAGGTTCAGGAAGCTTAGCGAGGAAAGTATCGATGAGATGGCCAAAGACCTTGCCGAGAACGGCCAGTTCCATGAAATTACCCTGACGCCGTGCCAGAACAGCCAATTGACTCAGTACCAGCAGGAGCTTGTCGCGGGCCAGCGGCGCCTTCTGGGGGCTAAGAAACTTGGCTGGAAGCAGGTGCGATGCCTCATAAAACCCAACCTCAGCAACGCCGATAAGATATGGCACATGATGATAGAGAACCAGGATAGGGTTGACGTTTCACCCATAGACACGGGTTGTACATATGATATGTATATGAAAGAAGCGAACCTCACACAGGTGGAGCTGGCAAAGAAGCTGGGGAAAACCCATGTATATGTGGGTCAGTATGTGGCTCTGGCTCAGCTTCCTAAAGATGTCCGCGATAATGTAAATCGATTTACATTGGGTATAGCACATTTAAATCAGATCATCCGCCTTCCAAAAGATGAGGCCAAGATAGCCATGGCTGAACGGTGCGCAAAGGAAGACCTTTCGGTTAAACAGCTTGAGAGTCTGGTCAACAAGGCGCTGCAAACGGCAGAGAATAGAGAAAAGGGGATAGAGCAAGGGGACGGCAAAGCCAAAGCAACGGGGTTCAGGTTCCATAAGGGCAAGGACGAGGTTATACATATAATAGGTGATGTCCCGGCCAATACCCCTGAGCCGGATATGATCAAAGCCTTCAAGGAAGGCCTGCGCGGCTGGCAGCAGGAAGCGGACAAGGCCCAGAAGAAAGCCGCCTCTGACGCAGCCGATAAGGAACAGAAGAAAAAGAACACCGAGCTGGACAGGGTCCTGAAGGAAAAAGAGGACCGTTTTGAGGATCTTGACGGGAAGGTCAAGGCTCTGGAAACAGCTATAAAAGCCGCCAAAGATACCGGCGCCGATACCGCCAGCCTGACCCAGAAGCAGGAAGAGCTAAAAAAAGAGCGGGAAGGGTTGAAGGCGGAGCTGAAGGCCCTAAAGAAATCCGCACCAAGAAAGGCAGAGAAAAGAGAAAAGGGGAGGAAACCAGAGGATAGGGAAAAGGGGTTAGAGAATAGGAACAGCAACAACAAAGATACAAGTCAGAAACTTACAGCAAACCCTGCTGTTACCCCTTCTACCCAGCGG
>CAZSIW010000109.1:1782-7142 GCA_964606755.1 uncultured Elusimicrobiales bacterium
CCCGCGAAGACCTGCTAAAGCAGTCCGATGAAGGGATAAAGCGCCTTGACGACCATATCAAGAATCTGGATGAACAGATTAAAAAATTCAGAGAATAGAGAAAATGGGATAGAGAAAAAGCGGCGGAAAAAAATAATATGAGGACGTTGAAAAATCTATTTTTTGACGTCATCGCGAGCCCTAAGGGACATTATCCCGAAAGGCCGCGGCGATCCCGCCGTGTGTATAGGTTCATAATAAAGGTCATAGTTGTCCAAATTAGGTGTCATACCCGCGAAAGCGGGTATCCAGTTTTAATATCAACTAAAATTATGGAATGACGGCACAAACAACAACAAAAGCCGCTACAAAATGATGAACAACTACACGTGGCGGGATCGTTTCTGCGCCTAAAGCTGATCGCGATGACCACTTCTGAATTCACATCTCCGGATACATCCTTCATCGATTTATTCTGTCCATTTTGGCCACACATGAAAGTCAATAAAAAGTGGAAAAAAGTCATTTTCTGTTAAAACATGTTTTTATATAATAAAACACATTAAACCACATTAAAAGCGAAATGCGATCAAAGGAAGATCTTTTATGGACGACATTCTCACGACGAAAGAAGCGGCAAGATACCTGAAAGTAAGCGAGGCGTACGTACGGCAGATCATCCGTAAAAAAAAGATGAGAGCGTACAAAGAGGGCCGGCGCGGCGGATACCGGGTTTTAAAGAAGGATTTAACGAAATATGTCAAACAAAAGCTGCAAAATTGAATATTTCATTGTTGATCGGGAGGATCAATGAGGGGCAGAAGCACTGCTAAAGAGAATGTGCGAAACCGCGCACAGGAACTCGAACAGCAGGTGATTGATCTAAAATCAAGGCTGGACGAGGCCCGGGAGGTATTGCGGGCCATCCGCGGAGGGGAAGTTGACGCCGTCCTTGTTTCAACACCGGACGGCGATCGCACCTTTACCCTTGAAGGCGCCGATCATCCCTACCGCGTGTTCATCGAAAACATCGCCGAGGGGGCGGTAACCGTCACCCCCGAGGGCACTGTACTGTATTGCAATTCCCGTTTTGCCAGGATCGCGCAGCAGCCGCGGGGAAATATTATCGGCTCATCTTTCTACAATTTCGTGTCGAGGGAACACCGCGTCGCGCTGACAACACTGCTCAGGCAGGCCTCTAACAAAGAAATTAAGAGTGAAGTCAACCTGGAAACAGGCGAAGGCCTTTCAATCCCCGTCCAGCTTTCCGTTTCAAATATCTCTCTTCAGGGTTCCGATGTCCGCTGCGTGTTGGTGACTGATTTTACCGAACAGAGAATGAACAGGCAGATCATCGCCCACGAGCGCATCACCAGCTCCATTTTCGATCAGGTCACGGAAGCGCTTGTCGTGGTTGATTTTATGGGAAAGATCATCCGCGCCAACAACAAAGCCAATATCCTTGCCGGCAGGGACGTCCTCTATACGGATTTTCAGAAATCCTTCGCGCTTTCGTGCATTAATGAACCCTCCACCCCGTTTTCTCTGCTGGAAGTGTTTGACGGGAAAAGTATCGTCGATGCTGAGGTGATGCTTAATATAACCGGTTCTAACCAGTTTTCACTAATCGTGAGCGCGACACCTCTGTTTAACAGCGATAGAAGCGTTATCGGCGGGCTTGTTACGCTTTATGATATCACAGGTCGCAAGAAAGCAGAAGAGAGAATAAAATGGCTCTCCTCATTCCCCGAAAGGAATCCTAACCCCATAGTTGAAATTGATCCTTCCGGAAACATCACGTACGCGAACGAAGCCGCAAAAATGATATTTCCCGATCTGACAGCATCCGGTGGGAAACATCCGTTTTTGTCCGGCATACAGTCCATACTCAACGAACAAAAAAACGACGTAAAAAGAGGATTTGAGAACGAGATACTGATAGGCGACCGCTGGTTCCATCAGACGTCATATTATACCGATGTTTTCAAACGCTTTCGGGTATATGGTGTGGATGTTACCGAACGCAAGAAGATGGAAGAAAAGCTGCAGATCAGCATGCAGAGATTTTATTCGATCTTGTCGAACATGCAATCCGGCATACTTCTGGTTAGCGATGAATCCAGGGTAGAATTTGCCAACCAGGCATTCTGCGATACTTTCGGATTAAAAGATTCACCCTCAGACCTTTGGAACTTGTATCAAAGCGAAGTGCTTGAAAAAATCCGGCCTGTCTATATTGACTCTGACTTGGCCCTGGCACGCATCAAAGAAATAGTAAAGCTCGGCCAGCCTGTAAGGGGTGAAGATGTCGGCATGAAAGACGGAAGAACTTTCCTGCGGGATTTTATACCGATAAGCCTCGGCAAAAAATCATACGGGCGGCTATGGGTGCACACGGACATCACCGAGCGCAAGAAAGCGGAGGACTCACTGCGGGTGCATCAGATCGAACTTCAGGCGCAGAATGAGGAGCTGTCCAGAATTAAGGACGATCTGCAATCAGCTAAAGATAAATATCTAGACCTATATGATTTCGCGCCGATAGGGTATTTTACACTTGATGAAAGCGGCATTATCAAGCGGGTTAACCTCAGGGGAAGCAAAATGTTGGGGCTAGAAAGGGAGAAAGTGATCCAGCGGAAATTTCAATTGTTCATCTGCCCTGAAGACCGCGAGATGTTTGACGGTTGTTTAAAGAAAATCTTTTCAAGCGGTGAGGAGCAAAAAGGCGAGTTCAGGCTCCTTCGTCAGGATGGAAGCGATTTTTTCGGACAGTTGGAATGCGTCATGGCAAGTGAAAAGACAGCGAATGTGTGCCGTATTCTGGTTCAGGATATCACCAAGCGCAGGAAGGCGGAAGAGGCCCTGCGGGAGAGCGAGGAGCGGTTCCGGACTATGGCCAATGCCATGCCGCAACTGGCGTGGATCGCTAAAGCTGACGGCTACATTTTCTGGTACAACCAACGCTGGTATGAATATTCTGGCACTACACCTGAACAGATGGAAGGCTGGGGCTGGCAGAGCGTTCATGACCCAGACGCGCTTCCCGGTGTAATGGAGCGCTGGAAGTCTTCTATCGCCACCGGGCAACCCTTCTACATGGAGTTCCCGCTGCGCGGGGCTGACGGGATATACCGTCCCTTTTTGACTCGTGGTTTCCCCTTAAAGGATAACCAGGGGCGCGTTGTTCAATGGTTCGGGACGAATACGGATGTTAGCGAGCTCAAGAAGGTTGAAGATGCTCTGCGGGAGAGCGAACAGCGGCTGAAATTTCATTTTGAGAATTCTCCTCTTGCGGTGGTGGAGTGGGACTCCGATTATATTGTGACAAAATGGTCCGCGGAATCCGAGCGCTTATTCGGCTGGAAAAGGGAAGAGGTCCTTGGCAAGAGGATCGACACCCTCAACATGATCTACAAGGATGATATTCCAATAGTGGACCGCACCATGCAGAGGCTATCAAGCGGAAAAGAGCGTATAGTCGTTTCCTCTAACCGCAACTATACCAAGTCGGGAACGGTAATTGAATGTGCCTGGTACAACTCCGTACTGCTGGATGGAAACGGACAGATGGCGTCTGTCATGTCGCTGGTTGATGATATCACCGAACGAAAAAATACGGAAAAGGCGCTGAGAGAAAGTGAAGAACGTTTTCGCGTTATTGCGGAAACCGCTCCTATGCTTGTGTGCATCACCCGAACCGCGGATTCGAAGGTTCTATTTGTAAACGAATATAACAACAGGGCCTTTGGCCGCCGCCGCGAAGACATAATCAACTCCATTGGCCCGGATTATTACTGGGATCCGTCCGACCGCGTGAAGATGGTGGATATGTTCAACAAGCAGGGTTATGTTGACAACTATCAGGTGAAAGTTAAAAAAAGCGATGGCACGCCGTTCTGGATAATGACTTCCGTCCGCCCAATAATTTATCAGGGCCAGCCTGCGATGATAGGAGCTTCAATAGATATAACTGAAAACAAGCGCATAGAAGAAGCGCTAAACGATCTGGCGAAAAAACTTGAAGAAGAAAAGAACAAGCTGAACCTGATAATCGAAAAGGCGCAGGTGGGAATAATATTTGTGGACAAGGAAGGCAGGACCGTCCTGACCAATCCAGTCGCGGACGATATTCTGGGGTATAAAGTGCCTGAAAATGCCGGCCTTGAGGATCAGAGCGTCATGCCGGTGTTCCTCGATGCGGAAGGGAACCCTTACTCGTCTTTCCGTGAGCTCCCCCTGACGCGCTCGGTGTTCGAAGGGGAAACCTTCGTTGATTATGAGATGATAGTTGTCAGGGGGAGTGACAAACGCAATCTTCTGGTAAACACCGCGCCAGTTCGGGATGCAGGAGGAAATGTGGCCGGCGCCATAGGTATTTTCAGAGACGTCACAGACCTTAAATCCGCAGAAGCGGTGCTTCGCAGGGACAAAGATATTCTTGAACAACTGGCTAACAAACGGACCCGTGAACTGCTCAAGGCCCATGCCGAGCTGGAACACACAAAGAGGATGTCTGATATTGGCAGGCTGTCGGCCACAGTTGCCCATGAGCTCAGGAATCCGCTCTCCGCTATCCGTGCCGCAGCGTATAACATAGAGAAAAAGGCAAAGAACCCCCTGCTTGCCAGCCATCTTAAAACGATAAACAATAAGGTGCTGGAAAGCGACCAGATCATACAGAACCTGCTAAGTTTTTCGCGCGTCAAAGCGGTGACCAAAGAGTGTTTGAATATCAGCGCTATTATAAGAGATTGCATAGAAACGGTGTCAGAGAAATACGCAGGCTGGGAAGTGAAGCTCAAAGAAAAAGTCAATTGCAGGGAAGATGATATAATTGAAGCCGATCAATACCAGTTCAAGATGCTTTTGTGCAACATCCTTGATAACGCGTACCAGGCCCTGCCGGACAAGAAGGGCACGGTGGGCATAACCGTTCGAAAACACAAGAATGAATTATGGGAAATATCTGTTTCGGACTCTGGCACAGGCATAGACAAACAGGATATGGAGAAGCTGTTTGAGCCGTTCTATACCACTAAATCAAGGGGAACAGGGCTTGGCCTGCCGGTGTGCCGCGAGATTGTCGGCATGCATCAAGGAAACATCGGTGTTAAAAGCGCTAAAGGCAAAGGAAGCACTTTTACTGTGACCCTTCCAATTCGCAACCAACCAACCAACCAACCAGAACTGGGGAGCAAATAAAGGATATCAACAGGATGTTTGACAGATAAATCATAAAGCAGTGAATAGTCGACAGGATCAAAAACCTTTCATGATCTCCTCAGCAAACCCGTCAAATAAAAGTTTCCGATAAAGCCGAACTATGCATTCTCTAAGTACATGAAAAGCAAGCAAAATAGGGAATCAGGCAATTCTTT
>CAZSIW010000110.1:0-7098 GCA_964606755.1 uncultured Elusimicrobiales bacterium
TTAGGACCTCAAGCCGGGCAGTTCCCATACTATAAGAACGCGTTATATCCTTGAGCTTTATGAGAACCAGTGGAGCACCTCCGGCAGGAGCCGGAGGCTCCTGAAAATAACGCGACCTCCCCGAAATCGCTTATGCCTAACGTTCTCCTACATCGCGAATTATTTTTGGCATCCTCTCCAAGCAGGAGCTTGGAGATTCCACCTAGGGGATTGATTGTCTTCAATTACAGCGTGTCGCATAGCGTTTCCAGCCTAAATTCTATCTATTTCAGCTCGCTTTTACAAACAAAAAACCGTCCGGGTTTCCCGAACGGCTCACGTGTATCTCTTTGTAATGTAAATATTTACAGCGTCATTTAAAGAAAAATTCTTTTTATCAACGTCTTCATCCAGGGCCTGAACGAATCCCTCAAAACCTTGTACGAGGCGTATTTGTATATTTCGGTCTCTGTCGGATAGGAGAATATATAATCCCTGAACTCTGAGGGTCTCATCTTATTCTTAACCGCGGCTATCCCAAGGCCGATCATTTCACCCGCCTTTTTGCCGACTATAGTCACCCCTATGATCTTCTTATTCTTTCCGATGACAATCTTCATAAAACCGCTATCATCTTTATCCGTTATTGCCCTGTCCATTTCTTTCAAGTCCACGATAACGGAATATCCGAATTTCCCCGCTGATGCCGCGCGCGGTTCCGTGTACCCCACGTGCGAAACCTCCGGTTTTGTGTAAGTGGTCCATGGAACCTGCGAGTAATCGGCTCTTGAATAAAATGGAAATATAATATTTCTGACGACCAGCCCAGCCTGGTATCCCGCCATGTGAGTGAACTGATACTGCCCTGTTATATCGCCGCAGGCGAAAATATTATTAACGCTGGTTTTCATCCTTTCATCGGCAATGACATACCCTCTCTCGTCCGTTTTAACTCCGGCATTCTCCAGACAAAGACCGCTGTTACCAGGAACTCTGCCTAAAGCGACGAGCAAGGCGTCGCCTTTTATTTCTTCTTTGCCGCCATCTTTTTCGATAATGACCGTAATATCGTTTGCCCTACCCTTTACTTCTAATATCTTTGAAGACAGTTCCAATCTTATGCCTTCTTGCCGAAGCGTTTTTTCCAGCAGCGGCGCGACCTCAGGATCATCTTTGGAAAACAGGTGAGGAAGCATATCAATAACCGTAACATCAGAACCGAGATACCTGAAACCCTGGCTGAGCTCCAAACCTATACCCCCGCCTCCCAGCACGATAAGATGTTTCGGCAGCGCTGCCAGGTCAAATATGTTCTTGTTGGTAAGATACGGTACGTCTTTTAATCCCGGTATCAAAGGCACCATAGGCTGTGAGCCGGTCGCGATTACAATATGTTTACCGGTTATAACCCTGTTGCCCGCCCTGACGGTATGATCATCAAATAAACTTGCCTTCGCTTTTATAACTTCAACGCCCAGCGACTCAAAGCGCTCTTTTGAATCGTGCGGAGCGATCTCAGCGACAGCCGACTTTACCCGCGCCATGACCGCCTTCATATCGATTTTAATTTCCCCCGCCGAAATTCCGAACTCCTTCGAGTGTCTTATTTCATCGGCAAGATGCGCGCATCTTAAGAACGCCTTGCTCGGCACACACCCGACATTGAGGCAATCGCCGCCCATTATGTCTTCCTCAACAACTGCCACTTTAGCGCCCAGCGCGGAGCACCCTGAGGCAACCGAAAGCCCAGCGCTCCCAGCGCCTATAACGATCACATGAAAATCATACCGCATGTTTATCGCCCCTGTGTAAAAACCGCCTCGCGTATTTCGTGACTATTCCTATCAGGACCAAAGAGATAACGATCACGACCACGTGAGCCGGCTGTATTTTACCGTTGATTATCGTTTCCACCACCGCGTCGGTTCCGACGACATACAGGACTGTCCCCGGAAGCATGCACAGCCACGACCAGAAAATATAGATCTTAAAGGATACTTTAGTAAGCCCGAAACCGTAGTTCAAAAGCGTGTATGGGAATATAGGTATCAGCCTGGTTACCGCAACGATTATCTCACCGTGGTTTTGTGTCAGTTCATCGAGCTCCTTGAATTTTTGATGCTTCTGCACCCACTCGGAGACGATGTCTCTCGCGAAATATCTCGCTATAAAAAAAGATAACCCGGAGCCCAGGGTTGACGCTATGCTTACGATGGTCACACCCCAGAATGAGCCGAATATCGCGCCCGCCGCTATTGTAAGGGCGATCCCCGGTATCAAGGCCGTGACGGCTAAAGCATATATGAATATAAACGCTATTCCCCCCCAGTAACCGACACTGTTGACCCAGGTTCTGAATTTGTCGAACCAGTGCCCAAAATTCAAATGGTACGACAACAATACGAACACGAAGATAACGCTCAGGAATATTACGGTCTTAATAATATTTTTTTGTTTCATATATATAACCTCGTTATTGATAAAAATCAGTTATTTCCTGATCGATCCTTGACACGAAGAACCGCTTCCCGCGGTACAGCCGTAACAATGAGAGCGCACGACTATTCTTCTGCCCCGTAGCTTTAGGGGGTCGTATTCTTGTATAGAATCAAAGCCCGCATCGTTTATTTTAAGTTCAAGCATCTGGTTAAAATCGCAATCGTACAGGGAGCCGTCCCATCCGACGGAAAGCGTGTTTTTGCACATAACGTTCGGCACGGCGGCGGGATTGTAGGCGTTAACAAGCTCGCACATATATTCTTCCAGGTTATCGCTCTCGATAAGATACTGCAGATATCTTCCCACGGGTATATTTGTAAGGCAATACAGGCTGTTAAAAACTACGCCGTATTCCGTTTTCAGGCGTTTCCTGAACCCGTGCTCCAGCGCCGCCTGGGTGCCCGGCATATACGCGCCTACGGGATTATGAACCAGATTAAGTTCCAATCCCGTGTTTTCTTTTCCATAGCCAAGGGCATTTAATTTTTTAATTATTTCTATGCACTGCCTGTGAGTGCCAGGGCCACGCTGCCGGTCTGTTTTTTCAGGATCACAGTCCGGAAGTGAAGCATATATCCCGACCCTGTGCCTGGCAAAATGCCCTATAAAATCTTTATAACTCTCCTGAGAGAGTATCGCGAGGTTTGACCTGACAATAAGGCGTTTGTTTAAAGAACCTGCCTGTTCGATAAACCATTTTAAATTCGGGTTCATTTCGGGGGCGCCGCCTGTCAGGTCAACCGTATGTATGGTAGGCGTGTTCCGGATCACCTCCAGGCATTTTTCAAATATCTGCCCGGACATCATTTCAGTCCGCGAGGGCCCCGCTCCGACATGGCAATGCCTGCAGGCAAGATTACATTTTTTGCCCGTGTTCATCTGGAATATTTCAACATCAGCCGCGGTTAAGGGAGAACAATTTGACCTTTTAAGCCTGTTCTCAAAACTTTCAAGCCCGCCCACATTCGACAGGATCTCCAACTGGTTGTATGCGTTCATGGTCAAGGGCCTTTTACATCTGTTTTTTCTTTATTATTTTCCTCATCTGCGTCGAATGCGCCAGGGTCACCCCCGCCATCATCGCGGCGCCCACGTGAACCGCTTCCATCATCTCATCGTTTGATATACCCAGCGACATGCTCTTGTTGGTATACGCGTCTATGCAGTACGGGCAATTCTGCGTGACTGCGACCGCGAGAGCTATCAGGGTTTTAGTTTTTTCATCCAGTTTGCCGGGGCCCGTCACCTTTCCGTAGTAATCAAAGAACTTCTCTCCCCCTTCACTGGCGTACTCGCCGATATTTGGAAAATCGGCAAGATCCTTCTTCTCATAATAGTTTTCCGACATTACCGCCTCCTTTCATGATATTGTGCGCCTTCATATCCTCATAGGTATCAACGTCTCTTAGTTTCTGCAGGCTATATGGCTCAAGCCTGTATTTTTTCAGTATATCCTGTGTCTGCCTGAACACCCCGTCCGTGCTCCATGATACATTATCAAACACTTCCGGGACAAATCCAGTTTTATTGAAACCTATAAGATAATATCCGCCGTCTAAGGCGGGTCCTAGAACGGGCTGGCCATATACTAATTTGTCGAAAGCCCTATCGATCAGGCTGGCTTTCAGGCCGGGTATATCAGAACCCGTCAGCACTACATCCTCAAAACCTTCCTTAAAAGCCCAGCTGAAAGCGTTTTTCATTCTTGAACCCAGATCTTTCCCGTTCTGCTCAATGAACGTTCTATTGCCGAGCCATCTCCTATATTTTTCTGCGCAGCCGCTTTCCGAAACTGCGACAATTATCTCTTTTCCTGTTTTGTCGGCCTCAAAAAGAGTCTTCTCCACAAACATCTTATATAAAACTGTCGCCCTCTTATCCCCTATCCGCTTAGCGAGCCTGGTTTTTACTTTGCCGGGCGCGGGATATTTCGTGAACACGATCAGGCATTTATTGGCCATAGTAGACCCTGTAAAGCAACTCCGGGCTGGCGCCGATAAAATACAGGAACCTTACCAAATGATTTCTTAGCGTATTGAACAGCATTCCGTCCTTTTGCCACTTGCGCGCCGATGTCACCACAGAAGAAGAAAGGATTTTTACCCCGCCGCCGTTTTCTTTGATCCGTTTCATCAGTTCAGTGTCTTCCATAAGCGGGATATCTTTGAACCCGCCGATAGAATCAAAATATTTTTTTCTTATGAACATAGCCTGGTCTCCGAAAGGAATGCCGGTCAGCCGGGACCTCAGAGTGGCCGTAAATGCGACAAATTTCAGGAACAGATTTTTTGAATCGAATTTTATCCGGAACGCGCCGGCGCGTGTCGCTGGATCTCTTAACGCCTCCGCGATTTCGTCAAAGGCGTTCTCGGGAAGCCTTGTATCGGCGTGTAAAAACAAAAGGATATCGCCGTCCGCGCGGGCTGCGGCGGCATTCATTTGTGAGCCGCGCCCCTTTTTTGCGGAATGAAGTTTTACCCGCCCCGGGAACTCTTCCCAAACAGCCTTAAGCGTAGATATATCAGGGGACCCGTCTGAAATTATGATCTGAACATCCGAGCCGGCGGCTGTTTTCAAAACGTGCAAAACAAGCGAGTTTATGTTGCGCTCTTCCTTGTATACAGGCACAATTACAGATATTTTGGGAGTCATTGCACCGTCCCGCGTACATGTGATAAACTACTCTTTCACACTACCCCATATTTTTTTCAGATACTGATCCCTGCCGGCATTGTAACGGTAATATTTATAACGCAACGGGTTTTTCTTATAGTAGTCCTGGTGATACTCCTCAGCCGGGTAAAAGACTCCGGCCTTCGCGATCTCTGTCACGATTGGCTTTCCGAACACGCCGGATTTCTCGAAACTGCTTTTTGATTTCTCGGCGAGCTCCTTCTGCTTTTCGTCTTCGTAAAATATCGCGGATATGTACTGATGCCCCCTGTCCACGAACTGCCCGCCGCTATCGGTCGGGTCGATCTGGTGCCAGAAAACGTCTAAAAGCTGCTCATAGGTGATCTTGGAAGGATCATAAGTTATTTCCACCGCCTCGATGTGTCCCTTGGCGGCGTAATCCTCATAGTTCGGATTACTGCCGATACCGCCCGTATATCCTGAAACCACCTTGGTCACGCCGCCAAGTTTTTCAAATGGGGGTGTCATGCACCAGAAGCAACCTCCGCAAAAAATGGCCTTTTGAAGGTTTTGCCCGCCAACATCCGAACTGAAAGCGAATACTGGAAAAGCAAAAGATAAAACGCCGCAAAGAAATATAAGCCTCATCACGCCCTCCCGTCCTGCTTATTCATTGTGTTAAAAAGTTGACGAAGTTTTTCCACTCGTTTTTTGTTAGCGCCCAGGTCCCCCTTTCCCACCCTCGAGGCCGATCTTACCTCGATTCTTCTGGCGCCGGGGTCAAGGCGGAACTCAACATCGTCAGTAAAACGAAATATCTTTGTTTTATAGGTGCACCAGATATAGTTGTCCGATATCTGTTTTATATCTCCGCCGGAAGCTGTTATCGCGGCTTTGAGCCTCGACCACGCGTTTTCCGGCGATTCGTCGAAATCGAACGGCTTTACATGCCACGCGCCCTCGTACTCGCTGCACACGCAATTCGGCGTGCCAGGGCAGGGTCTCAGTTTTCCCGACAACATCCCGGGCTGCGCATCCTTTTTGGAAACCAATGAAAGATAAGCAAAAAGAAGCGCGTATGCCGCCAAAATAACTATTCCCGCATAAAATATTATTTTCATTTTTTTCCTTTTCGCTTAACATTACCCTACCAAGTTTCTTCGATCAGTGTCCAGAGGGCACACTCACCCGCGTCTATCTTTTTACGATCTTGCGCTTAAATAGTTGAAGTACGCTCTGCTCAGTTTCAGGTACTTGTGCAGTATATACTTGGCTCCGATCCTTATATAAAACGTGTTCAGGTCGTATTTATAAACGCTATTGAAATTCCACAACAGGGCGTCGTGGATCATATTGATGCCAACGTACAGGGATTCCAGAAACACCCTTTCAATGGAGTAAAATTTCTTGTAGCACTTTGTCGCCTCTTCCTGAAGTTTTACGGGCGTAATATTTTTGGGCTTGAACGTGACATGCATCCCGTCGTAGTAATCCCAGTCCCTGTGCAGCAGCCTGTGTTCGGAGTCCAGCTTTTCATACAGCTGTGTGCAGGGGAACGGCGTCAGTATCATGAACTGGACGGTGTCCACGTTATGCTCAACGGCGAAATCCGCCGTCATCTCTATGTTACCGACAGTGTCGTTGTCCTCTCCCAGGATAAACATGCCGTGTATGTTTATCCCGTGCTTGTGGATCAGATCTATGGCGTTCTCTATATCCTTGCGTGTCTGAGACTTTTTGAGGGCTCTCAGGGTCTCATCGTTAATAGATTCGAAGCCGATGAACACCCTGTTGCACCCGGCATCGTACATGCTCGCTAACAGTTTCTCGTCTTTTGCTATATCCGCCCGCACCTGCGCGGTCCAGATGATCCTCATTTTCTCGCGGTTTATGGCCTCCATCAGCTCGAACGCCCGGGCCTTGTCGGCGGTAAAATTATCATCGTAGAAAAATATGTCCCTGATGTCGTAATAGCTGAAAGCGTTC
>CAZSIW010000111.1:0-7078 GCA_964606755.1 uncultured Elusimicrobiales bacterium
GCCCCCAGTACCCCGCAAGTATGACACCAATGAACGACAACGTACGCAAAGAGTTCAAGAAACTCAACGGGTTTGACCCGCTAGAGATATTTAAGCAGGGCAGCCAGTATTTCTGGAAGACTAACCCTGCCGCGTGGCAAAAGTTCGTAGATTACAGAAAGGACCTGTGCTTCCGCCAGAAAAAATACGTTCTCGATTTAATGGCCGGTGTGAGGGAAAAGAAAAAGGATTTTGAGTTGATGCTGACCGTTATCGATGTAACGATGGAACCGGGCCTGGCGGATTACATATCTGAAGACACGGCGAAGCTGTTCAGCCTTCAGAAAAAATACGACCTGACACTGCAAATAGAAGATCCTTCGCTGTTTTGGAGCGGGAAGCCGGAAAGGTACGACACTCTCGGAGAATATTATAAAAAATACGTAAAGGACATCTCCAAGCTTGTCCTCGACTGCAACGTGATGGACAACCACAAGAAGGGTTTCGGCGGACTGCCCTCCGAAAAACCCACCGGCGCCGAGATAAGACAGATAACCTACAACATGGATATAACAGGATCAAGGCCAGCGTTTTACTCCGAGGCGACACTGTTCGAGAACGATTACCGCAACATCGGCTCCATACTCGCGCGCGACACCGTGCTGACGGAGGAGAACGAGGCCCAGTGGCGTGTAAAAACGCCATACACCGTTTATGTTAGGACCGGGAAGAAAGACCTGCTGACAAAGCTTGACGGGGAGATATGGTTCGCGGGAGAGGGCGACAACGTTATGGTGCCTGCCGGGGAACACGTCCTTTCGTTTGAGTCCGAGCAAAGGTATTTTGACCTCGCGAGCCTCAAACCTAAACTCCTTTATCTTTCAGGAGAGCTTAAGTGGGCGAATTTCCTTAATAATTCCGTTGAATTCTCTTACGACTCAAATTTTGTGCCGTGTTACGCGATATTCAATAAAAGGCCCGCGAAAATAATCGTGGATTCCAAAAAGCTCTCCTGCCAGATCCTTGAGAAAGATGGCGGTTTCTCGGTCAAACTTCCGGCGGGAGACCATATCGCAAGGATAATGGTGGGCGCCGGCGTCAGCTCGCTTATAGAGAAATCCGGGGTGATTCTACTGTCGCTCATAATAATATTCGGGTTTTTCACTAGCGTCATTTTTCTGGGTCTTTTCATGATAATCCAGTTAAAAAGGAAGTTTGCCCCATGATCGTTTTAGAAGTTATACTCGAGGCGGTCTATCTTCTGTCCGTTGCGGTGATCTGGTTGATGCTTTTTTACCAGGGGATACTTACCTTTGCCGGTTATCTCTACAGCAGAAAAAGGCTTAAGGGAGAAACGGTGCGGTTCGAGGACCTTCCTTTCGTAAGCATAATCATTCCGGCAAGGAACGAGGCCCGGGTCATAAAAGAGACCGTCAATTGCATGCTCGAGCTCAATTATCCGGCGGACAAGCTCGAACTGCTGATAGCGAACGACGGTTCGACTGACGATACCCGGCGGATACTCGAGTCTATCAACGACAGCCGTCTGTCCGTTCTGAATATTCCGAAAGAGGAGAGTGGAAAAGGGAAATCCGCGGTGCTTAACCGCGCCTTAAAGTTGATAAAGGGCGATGTTATAGCGATCTACGACGCGGACAACAGGCCGGAGAAAGATGCCCTTAAGCTTTTGGTCAGCGAGATGATCGCAAACGAAGGTTTTGTTGCCGCCATAGGCAAGTTCAGGACCATAAACAAGCACAGGTCAATCCTTACGCGTTTCATAAACATAGAATCTTTCTCGTTCCAGTGGATAATACAGGCTGGCAGGTCATTCCTTTTTGATATCGCGATCCTGCCCGGCACTAACTTCGTGATATCCCGCAAGGCCCTGGATTCTGTCGGGGGATGGAATGTTGACGCGCTGACCGAAGACGCAGAGCTCTCAATGAGGCTGTACAAGGCCGGCTGGAAAATAAAGTTCGTCCCTCAGGCCGTGACCTGGGAACAGGAACCCGAGACGGTGAAAATATGGCTGAAACAGCGCGAGAGATGGGTCAGGGGCAATAATTACGTTACCCGGCAGATATTTTCTGATTTTACGAAGTTCAAAAATCCCATCATAGGCATGGAATTCCTATTCTTTTTTTCGATGTATTATATTTTCTTTTTCGCCATGGTGCTTTCTGACATCTTCTTCATTCTGGGCCTGCTCGGTATCGTAAGCATCGGTATACAGGGGCCGTTCCTCGAGGTATGGATAGTAGCTTATATGCTTTTCGTAAGCGAGATAGTCCTTACCCTTTCAAGAGAACCCAACGAAGACAGCCAGTCTAACATCTTTTATGTCATCCTCATGTATTTCACTTACTGCCAGCTCTGGATCATAGTGGTGTTGTCCGCGTTTTTTAAGGACTTCGTCACGAGAGAAAAGTTCAAATGGTACAAGACCGAGCGGTTCGCCGAAACCAAATCGGGGAGCTGAGCGGCGGCACCCCCGCTCCCGCGGTGGGTTGACAAAATTAAATCCATCATCTATAATATAACGCAACCGTTTAACGATACCGTTAAACTGTTTAGTTGATCCGCCGCCAAGGTTTAACTTGGCGGGCCCGGCATTCACGGAGGCGCAGCAATGACTACCAGAGACAGGATAATAATTTCCGCTATCGATGTCTTCGCCGCGAAGGGAAAGCACGGCACCCGAATGGAAGAGGTTGCAAAGGAAGCGAAGATCAACAAGGCGATGCTGTATTACTATTTCTCGACCAAAGATAACCTTTACGGCGAGGTTCTGAAGCTGATTTTTAAACGCCTGCACAGTGAAATAGTAGAACACTTGGTGAACACCAGAAAAAAAACATCTAACCATATTGATGTTATAAAGGAAGTGGTCAGGACCCACATGCAGATGTTCTCGAGGAACCTTGATCATACAAAGATTATGCTTGAAGCGATCGCGAACGAGCCGGACCGGTATGCCCAGGTTATGGGGACGATTTACAGTGAGGAAGACGCAAGGTGCCACCGGATGGATTTTATAGATTTTATCAAAGACGGCACTAAAAAAGGCATTTTTCGCAAAGTTGACCCTGTACATTTTATGATAAGCATGATGGGAATGACCATGATGTATTTTGTGGCAAGGCCGATTACGAGAACACTGTGTGCCCTGGATGAAAAGAGCGAAAAGAAGTTTCTTGAAGCCAGGGTCGACAGCATAATAGACCTTCTTTTGTACGGGCTGGTAAAGAAATAAACCGATATTTGTTCGCTGCGCTCACGAAATTCACAGACGAAATTGGCTCGCAGGGCTCGCGAAATTGTACGACTAAACATTGAAACTTGTCCGCCGCGACGGACGAAATTGAACAACTAAATTCTACAGGTCCGTGTCTTTCAATTTCGCGAACGAAGTGAGCAAGTTTCGCAATTTCGTGAGCGTAGCGAACAAATTTCATGAGCGAAGCGAGTATATTTCGCGAATGCAATGAGCAAATTTCAGGTTTCATCTTGCAATTTTATTTTATTGGAGAGAAGTATGAAGATTAAATTACACCTAGCGGCCGCAGCTCTCATTATGTTGCCGGTATTCTGTTTTGCCCAGGATAAGCTGTCTCTGGAAGACTATATTAAACAGGTCGAGCAGAACAACCCGGACGTCAGGTCCTGCGATCTCGCGATAGATGCCATGGCCAACAAGGTGCTTGAGCTGGACATGGTCTATTCGCCTCTGCTCAACGCTGCTCTAAATTACGATAATGACAGAAGCGGGGCGAATTTCAATTCGGCGTTGCAATACGACAAAATGGAGGCTGAGAGCTGGAACGTGAACTTATCCAAAAAACTCGAGTCCGGCTCGACGCTCACCGCGGGCTATACGAACACGAGCGCCGAATTCAATCTTCTGTTCCCGACAAGCATATTCGGGCAGACCTACAGCGCCTTTTCCGGTTACCAGATGCAGGCGTTCATCAAGCTGGACCAGTCCCTGCTCAGGGATTTCAACTCGGGCCTGACCCGCAACGGCATAGAGAAAAACAAGTCTCTTGTGCTTGCGGGGGAATACGCCCAGCTTTTCAGGAAACAGCAGATACTGCTCAAGGCCCGCTCGGCGTACTGGAACCTGTCGCTCACCAGAGACATCGTGGATTTCAGGAAAATTTCGCTGGACAGGGCGGAGCGCGTGCAAAAATGGAACGAGAAACGCTACGGTCTGGACCTGGTCGAGAAAAGCGACTATCTGCAGTCCAAGGCGGCTTACAAATCAAGACAGCTTAACCTGCAGATGTCGACAGAGGACGATACGAACGCCGCGAAGGATTTCAACCAGGCGCGGGGAAGGTCCGCAAGTTCCGTTCCCGAAGAGCTTGTCCGTATTTCCGACATAATGACGATCTACGATGCCATAAAAGATATAACGTATACCGGCGCGAGGGCGGACGTCCTGGCGGCGAGAGCGCAGCAAGACAGCGCCGAATTCGCAAAAAAGGAAACCTATTACCGTTCCCTTCCCGAGCTTACTCTTTCCGGCACCGCTTCCGTGAACGGGATAGCCCTCAACTATACAGATACGTGGAACCAGCTCAACAGCATGGATAAACCGGCTTACATGATAGGCCTGAACTTCACAGTGCCGCTTGATTACAAGACCCTTAGGAAAGTGAAGTACGGCTACGACACCGACTACCGCTCCGCCGGGGAATCGCTTCAGAACACCGAGCTGTCGGCAAAAAACGACTGGGACCAGCTGGTGCGGAACTGGCACGACGTCAAGACGCGCATAGAGCTTGCCCGCCAGATACGCGACGACCAGAACGACCGCGTGAACGAAATGCAGCACATGTTTGAGAAAGGCCGCACTACGACGTTTGAGCTGTTGAACGCCCAGAACGACCTGGACGATTCGACGCTGACCCTTTATAGATTGATATTCGAAGAAATTGTGACATATGCCCAGTCTGAACTGTATAATACAAAACCTATTAAGTAGATCTCAGCTTTCAGTCATCAGTCGTCAGCGAAAGATTACGCCAAGGCGGGACTGACAGCTGAAAGCTGATGACTGATAGCCGTTCCGGAGGAAAGAATGAATTTACCAGAAATTTCGATCAAGCGTCCGACGTTTATAACTGCAGTTGTGGCCGTTATGATAATAGTCGGGTTCATAATGATGAACAGGATGAGCGTCGACCTCTTCCCGGACGTTAACTTCCCGTTCGTCTCCGTCACCACCGTTTATCCCGGCGCGGGCCCCAGGGAAGTGGAGACGCTCATATCGAAAAAGCTTGAGGACCAGATAAGCTCCATTGCCGGCCTCAAGAACGTGAGCTCCACCAGCCAGGACGGCGTGTCTACCGTCTGGGGCGAGTTTTACCTTGAAACGGACCCGAAATACGCCGAACAGCAGGTTAGGGACAAGATCGCGCTCGTCAGGAACCAGCTGCCGGACGACATCAAAGAGCCGGTAATAAAAAGGTTCGATCCGTCCGATCAGCCGGTGATGGTGTTGAGCCTCAAGGCGGAGCTTCCCCAGACCGAACTGTACGATCTCGCCGACACCACCGTAAAAGACGGCCTTCAGCAGGTGCCGAACGTCAGCACCGTAGAAATAATCGGCGGGACGAAACGCGAGATCCACGTCAACCTCGACAGGACAAAGCTTAAGGAATACGAAACAAGCGTCACCATGGTTTCAGCCAGGGTCGCCGCCAACAGCCAGAACGTGCCGATAGGCAAAGTTACCGAGGGCAAAAAGGACCTCTCCTTCAGGACCCTTGGCGAGTTCCGTTTCATAAAGGAGATAAGGGACGTCGTTGTAAGCTTTTTCTCAAGCGATATCCCCGTTACCCTGAGCAAGCTTGGCGAAGTTACCGACGCGAGCGAAGACGAACAAACGAGAGGCTATTTAAACGGCAGAACCGCGCTCGTCCTTAACGTCTATAAACAGTCCGAAGCGAACACCGTCAGCGTTTCTGATAACCTGCAAAAGAAGATGCTCAAGCTGAACCAGAGGCTCAAGGGAATGAAGGGTAGCCCCGAGATCATAATGGCAAGGGACGGCGCCAAGGCCATCAGGATGAACATCACGGACGTAAAGATAACGATCTTTCAGGGTATCATGCTCGCCATCCTCGTAGTCTATATGTTCCTCGGGAACTTTCGCTCCACCCTCATCACTGTCATAGCCCTGCCCAACTCGCTTATCGGCGCTTTCATTTTTATGGGCCTGGCCGGTTTTTCGATAAACATGCTGACGCTCATGGCCCTGTCTCTGGCGGTGGGGCTTCTGCTTGACGACGCCATAGTTGTCAGGGAAAATATTTTCAGGCACATAGAGAACGGCCAGGACCCCAAGATAGCCGCGAAGGAAGGCACCCACGAGGTCATGCTCGCGGTCATCGCCACAACCCTCACGGTCATCGCCGTGTTCCTGCCCGTCGGGTTTTTGCAGGGCACGGTGGGCCAGTTCTTCAAAGAGTTCGGCCTGACGATCGTTTTCGCCATGTGCATCTCCCTGTTCGACGCCCTCACTACCGCGCCGATGCTCTCGGCGTACCTCATAACCAAAACCGAGAAAAATGATTCCTTCATAGTAGGCTTGCTCCACGCCCCCGCAGTGTGGTTCGGCAAGGGTTACGATGTTGTAGAACATCTCTACGGCAGGTTCATGCACTACACTCTCAGGCACAAAAACCTGGTTTTGATAATAGCCGTCGCGATATTTTTCGCCACCATGGGGCTTGTTACAAAAATACCGAAAACGTTCATGCCTGCCAACGAGTGGGGCGAGTTCATGGTTTCCCTCGAGGCCGCGCCCGGCACTTCTTTAGATGAGATGTCCGGTTACGCCAAAGAGGTCGAAGCCACACTGCTTAAAGAAAAAGACATCGATATCGTGCAGACAACCGTCGGCAACACGAACAATGAGAACGAAAAAGCATCCATGTACGTTGTGATGGTGCCCGAAAAGAAACGTTCCCGCACAACGGGCCAGATGAAGGACTATGTCAGGAACCTGCTGGTTAAATATAAAGGAGTCCTTGATACCAAGGTCAGCGACATGTCGCTTGCGGGCGAGGATTACCCGTTCATGCTCATG
>CAZSIW010000112.1:0-6967 GCA_964606755.1 uncultured Elusimicrobiales bacterium
GTCCCAGCCGTAGAGCTCATTCGTCACGTCGACCTTCTCGGCTTTTGTGACGCCGTCTTCAACCTTGAACGCTTCCGACTTAGGCAAAAACAATTCCGGCGGCAGGACCTTGTATAGCGCCTGAAGAGGCACGAGCACGGTAAGCATCGCGCCCAGCGCCCAGGCCGCGATAGTCAGGCCCATGAACCATTTTTTGTGCCACACATTGACCGCAATATCAGCTACCGCTATGGTAAGCACCATGTAGCCGGTGGCGGGCCAGTGGGGAAGGATCTCGTTAAAACTCGCTATCGAGTTGAACAGGAACAGGGTCGGGAATGAGAACGAAAAAATAAAAAGCGCGCGCCTGTCTTTTTCCCTGAACGCCTTGTAGGCGAAAAAGAAGACGGAGAACCAATAGATGAAAAACAAAAGCGGCGAGATATAGCCCGCCTGCGCGCCCAGGCATTTTAAAAGCAGGGCGATAGAAAATTTCGGGGCGGCCTTGCCGAAACCGTGGGAAAGCTGAAAACCGAACGAGGCCCAGCCGTTCTGGAGGTTCCAGAGAATAACTGGAAGAAAAACAAGGAACGAGATGAAAAGCCCGATGTACGGCTCGGGCCGCGAGAACCACGACCTGTGCCGTTTTGAAAAATACAAAAACACCGCGATGGAAGGCACGAGAAGGATCATGTTATACTTGCTCAAGAGCCCGAGGCCAAGGAGAAGGCCCATCAGGTACCAGTACCACGACCTCTCTTTTTTGACCCATATCTTCGAGTAATGGAACTTGCCGTCGGGATTGTCCATCTTGAAAGTGACGGGTGTAAGGACCTTCCAGAAACAGAACATAAAAGCCGCCCAGAAAAAAGCCAGGGGCGCGTCGGGAACGGTGAGCACCGAGCCGAGGAACGAGAACACCGGCGTGACGTTCATGAGCAAAACCGCGAAGAAAGCCACCCTGTCGTTGAACATGTCGCGCGCGAGCAGGAACAACAGGTAGCAGGTCAGCACGAACAGAAGAACTGTAGGAAGCCTTACAGCGAACTCGTTTATGCCGAATATAGTTGTGGACGCCCTTATTATGAGGCCGATGAGCGGCGGGTGGTCGAAGTAGGAAAGCTGGGGGTGGCGGCTGAACGCGAAATAGTGCCCTTCGTCATCTCCAAGCCCGAGCTGGCCTATGACAAAAAGCCTAAACAGTGTCGTCACCGCCGTGAGTATCCAGAAAGCGGTGTTGTAGCTTATGGTCTTTTTATGAATATAAAATCCGGTCGAAGAATCGTGCGTGATTTTGACACCTCTATTCAGCTATCAGCTTTCAGTCGTCAGTCTTCAGTCACATCTACAACACCGGCTATCAGCTTTCAGTCTTCAGCCACGTCTTTACGGGTCTTGCTGAGAGCTGAAAGCTGACGACTGACAGCTATTTAAACTTCAGCGCCCAGACCCTGAAAAGATATTTTATAAGCGTCGCGGGTTTCAATTTAGATTCGCCGGCTACGCGCTGAACGAACTCTATGGGCACTTCTTCTATCTTAAGGTTGTATTTTTTCAGGTAAAAGAGCACCTCTGTCACGATGAACGGGTCGCGCGCCCGAAGACTGGGAAGTATCGCCTCTATCGCCCTGCGCGTGAATAACCGGTAACCCGATGTGGGGTCCTGCAGTTTTACGCCGAGCACGGACGCCAGATATTTTCTCGCGAACAGGCTTATCGTGTGGCGCAGGAAACCCCTCTGCTCGTCTTTCCCGCCGGAGACGAAACGCGAGCCGACTACAACATCACAGTTCTTGATCTTTTCCAGAAAAGAGGGAATGTATCTGGGCTGGTGCGAGAGGTCGGCGTCCATCTCAACGATATAGTCGGCGCCCAGATCGAGCGCTTTTGCGAAACCGTCTATCCCTGCCCAGCCGCGTCCCCTGTTCTCTTTTCTTAGCAGAAGGCGCACGCGCTTGTCGGACTTCGACATTTCGTCAACTATCTTGTGCGTGCCGTCCGGGGAATTGTCGTCTACCACAAGCGCTTCCACGTCCAAAGGAAGTTTGAGGAGCTCACCGACCACTTCCTTTATATTGCCGGCTTCGTTGTACGTTGGTATCATCGCAACAATTTTCATAAGTCAGTACCAGGTACGGAGTGCGGGGTACGGGGTTGGGAATTTTTCGAACTCTGTACTCCGTACCCCGTACTAAAAAAAGATTTCCACACGTCTTCGGTTTTTATCATATCCATGCAATTCGGTTTTTTGTCGCATTCCGTTATATAGCAGCAGGTGCAATCAATGGGGGAAACGACTTTGCTTCCGCGGCCGTAGATCTCGATTTCGTTCGACGAGGTCGGGCCGAATATGGCCACAATTTTTTTCTTCAGGCCAAGAGCCGCGTGCATCGCCAGCGTGTCGCCCGTTATGATCATGTCGCAAAGGTTCAAAAGCGCGAAAAAATCGGAAAGAGAATTGTCCGTGCCAGCGCTGACGGCCTCTGTCTTTTTCACATAAGAGTTTATGAGTTTTTCTTCCTGTTTGCCGCCGAATAGAAGCACCTTGTACCCGTCTGCTTGAAGCCGCTTAATGAGTTCCGCGTAACCCCTGTCCGTCCACTTCTTGAGCTTCCAGCGGCCGCCCGCTCCCGGGTTTATGCCAATGACACGTTTGCCCGAAAGCCCGTGTTTTCCCGAGAATGCGTTCGCCTTTTTGACGGAATCTTTTTTCAACGGGACAAATATCTCGTAGTCCGCTCTCTTAAGGCCGGCGATCTTTGACATGTGCCACTGGTAGGTCTTTGAGTTTTGTTTCTTGACATCGTCAAAAGCGCTCATCTGGAGCCAGTCCTTAGCGTACTCGTTGGAACACACCACCTTTCTTTTTTCGTCCAGAGTGAAACCCGTTTTCTTGCCGGCGACCGCGATAGTCGCGAGTGAGAGACTGGCAGGGGAAAGGTCGAGGTTGATAACGACGTTAAATTTTTCACAGAGGAGTTTTCTATAAATATACTTGTCGTTGGGCCATATCCTGTCGAGATATGGGTTACCATCAAGAATCTCGACCGACTCCGGAGCCACTATCCATGTTATTCGGCAGTTCCTGTATTTTTCCTTGAGGCCCGGGAGGAGGAATGTGGAACGAAGCACGTCTCCCATCGCGTCGAGCTTTACTATCAGCACCTTGAAAGCGCCTGCGCCGCGACCGGTGACCGGCTCATAACTGCCGCAGCTGCCGCATTTGATCCCATTATCCTTATGGAACAAACACGGCTTATCAAGCTGGAAGTGTGCGCAATCCGTTTTTATCATTATTCGATCACCCTGTTGTCACCGCCCGTTTCGTCGGGACTAATATGTTAATTTAGCAAATTTTTGTTATTTTTTCAAATTTATAATATAATGCAAGATACACCTATGAATATACTACTTATTAACCCACCATCCAAGATCGATGACATGTTCGGCATAGGTAGCAAGCTTATCCAAAAATATGAACCGCTCGGTTTGCTCTACATCGCTGCCTCCGTAAGACAAAACGGCTACCCCGTGGAGGTTGTGGACTGTTTCGCCGAAAACATGTCCCTTGATAAGCTGAAACAGATAATAATGCGGAAGAAACCGGATATCGTGGGAATCACTACCCTGACCTGTAACGGGTCAGTCGTCTTTGAGCTTGGGAAGTGGATCAAAAAAACCTTCCCCGGCACCCTGACCGTGCTGGGCAACATTCACGCCTCCGAATTTGCGAGACAATATCTTGAGAATGGGTGCTGCGATATCGTTGTGAACGGTGAAGGTGAAGATGCTTTTGTCAGGATAATAGAGCTTTATTGCGGGAAACGCGGGAAATCCGACATCAAAGCGATATCATATATTGACAGAGACGGGAAAGCTGTAATAAGCAATGAATATAATATCATTGAAAACCTCTCGGAACGGCCGCTTCCCGCGCGCGACCTCGTTAAACACGAATTGTACAAGTTCTCATCCATAAGCAATCAGCTCTATATGGGTGAAAAGTGCGGCGTTGTAAAAACGATGGTGACATCCCGCGGATGCCCCAATGAATGCAGTTTTTGCGCGGTCAACCACAATCACAAGCCGAGATTTAGCGACCCCGTCAAAGTCGTGGACGAGATCGAGATATTGATAAAAGAATTGAATGCCTCGTACATTTATTTTGAAGATTCTCTGTTCATCGCCAATAAGGAGAGGATCTTGAAAATATGCACCGAAATAAACAGACGCGGGCTGAAAATACTCTGGGGCATACAGGGACATGTCAACTACATCACAAAAGACATAATAAAACCCCTGGAAGATGCCGGGTGTTACGATATGGCGCTTGGGATAGAATCCGGCGTACAGCGCCTGCTGGATAAGATCAACAAACAGACGAGGCTTGAAAAAATCGCCGAGGTAGTCGACATGGTCAAGAAAAATTCAAAGATATTACTTGAAGGCCTGTTCATACTGGGCCTGCCGACCGAGACATATGATGAATCTTTAAAGACGATAGAATTCGCGAGGAGTTTAAATATCGATATGGCGCAGTTCAGCATATTCACGCCTTACCCAGGATCACCGCTGTTCAGCGGGTTAAAACAAGCGGGTGAAATAGACACCGGTATAAAGAACGACGGCTCCGTCGACCCGTCAGTCTGGGAACGATATTCTGCTTACATATCCTTCACGGATATCGACCCTATTTGGGTTACCCCTGGCCTGACAAAAGACCAGTTAAGAAAACTCCAGAAAAAAGCGCAGAGATCGTTTTATCTGAGACCGTCCATAATAAAAAGGAACATAAAAAGACTGAACATCAAAAACATTGCTGCCGCCTCCAAAATTCTGATAAACGGATTCTTCTAAAACATTATGAATAAAAAACTTTCAGAGCTTAAATCGATACTGTTTAAACACGGACGCGTGCTGATTGCTTTTTCCGGAGGAGTGGACTCTTCGTTCCTCGCATACGCGGCGGTCAAGACTCTCGGAAAGAATAACGTCCTCGCGGTTACGGCGGTGAGCGAGACCTATTCGAAAGACGAACTGGCGCTGGCCAAAAGTTTCACTAAAAAATACGGCATACGGCACATGGTGATTAAAACGTCGGAGTTCACAAACCCGGATTTTGTAAAAAATCCTGTGAACAGGTGTTTCTACTGCAAAGACGAGCTCTTCAAAAAACTTACAAGAATGGCAGGCAAAGAAAAAATGATCTTGTGCGACGCCACCAATTACACCGACCGCACGGACTACCGGCCGGGACGAGAGGCCGCGAAAAAATGGAAAGTCTCATCGCCTATTTTTGACGCAAAGATAACCAAAGATGAAATAAGAGCTTTAAGCAGAAAATTCAAACTACCGACCTGGGACATGCCGGCCAAAGCCTGCCTTGCCTCACGCGTGCCTTACGGCACTCAGCTTGATAAAACCATCCTGAAGCGAATAGATAAATCCGAAAAATTCCTTCTTCGGTTCGGAGTTAAAAACTTAAGAGTCCGCCACCACGGCACTATCGCACGGATCGAGACAGACCCGGTATCATTTAAAGAGTTGATCCGGGAGTCGGCCCGCATATCCTCACACCTTAAAAAACTTGGCTGGAAACATATCTGCCTGGACATTGATGGTTACAGGACAGGCAGCCTGAACCCTAAAACCGTTAAAAACCGCAAATAAAACTTCACCCTCACCTCACTCCTCTCCAATCAAGGGAGAGGACAAGAAGAATACCGTTATTTAGCTAGTGTAGTTTTTCTACGAATTAAGAATTTGCTGGGGAATAATTTTTCGTAATGAAAAAGCGGGATTTGAGCTGGAATAGGATGATTTTTTCGGCGCGGTGTGGCAGAGCCACATAAGCAGGAAAAATCATTCGATTACAGCCAAAGACCACTTTTGTAATAGAAAAAGTATTTTCCAGCAAATTCTTGTTTACAAAGATATAAAAATATAGTAAAATTTCCTACACTTTTTGAACTTAAAAAACAATATGGCGCTTACGACACCTTACTATCTTATCGACGAATCAAAGCTTCTAAAAAATCTAAAAACAATTAGACACGTCCGCGACGTTTCCGGCGCGAGGTCAGTGCTTGCCCTGAAATGCTTTTCAACGTGGGGTGTTTTCGGACTCATGAGCGAGTACATGGACGGCACGACGAGCAGTTCGCTTTACGAGGCGCGCCTTGGAAAAGAAAAATTCGGCAAAGAGGTACACGCCTACAGCGTCGCGTTCTCCGCGGACGATGTCAAAGAAGTAACAAAATTCTCCGATAAAATAATTTTCAACTCTATATCTCAGCTCAAGGCTTTTGGAAATAAAGTCGGCAGCCTCAAAATAGGCCTCAGGATAAACCCCAGCATCAGCTACTCGCATTTCGACCTCGCGGATCCGGCGAGAAAGTATTCGAGGCTCGGGGTAACGGACAAAAGATCGGCGCTTAAAACGGCGCCTCTTATCAGCGGCGCTATGTTCCACTTTAACTGCGAAAACGACGATTTTAAAAATTTCTCTTCAAGCCTTGACCACATAGGCAAAGAATACGGCAGCCTGCTGCACCAGCTCGAATGGGTAAGCCTGGGCGGGGGAATATATTTCACAAAAGAAGGCTATCCACTCGACAAATTCTGCGCGCGGCTGAGAGAGTTTAGCAAAAAGTATGGCATTCAGGTTTACCTTGAGCCCGGTGAATCAGCCATAACAGGCTCGGCCGAGCTGGTCACAAAAGTTCTTGACATCGTGCAAAACAAAAAGAACATCGCGATAGTTGACGCTTCCACGGAAGCCCACATGCTCGACCTTCTTATATACCGGATACCAGCAAAACTGGAAACCGGTGCGACAAGAGGTTGTTTCGAGTATACGATAGCCGGGCGATCCTGCCTCGCGGGCGATATTTTCGGAACTTACAAATTCAAGACAGCTCTGAAGATCGGCAGCGAGATCCATTTTTCCGACGCGGCCGGCTATACGATGGTAAAAAAGAATTGGTTC
>CAZSIW010000113.1:0-6931 GCA_964606755.1 uncultured Elusimicrobiales bacterium
TTCAGGGATGTGATTGAACAATAATGTTCTCTATATCGGTCCAAGGACGACTTTTTTAACACTAATGATGTACGTATTAAATCTAAACACGCGGCATCGGCGGACAGTCCCGGATGTTACAATATATACAAAAAACACATAGGGATGAATAACTAATTTCCCAATAAAACTGGTTTTATGCTGTTAGGCTTTCAGGAACTCAGGGCACCAGAATTTGACTTGGTAAAAAGTCAGCCCTGAGCCTTGACCGCTTCAAACAGTTTTTGTATTTTTACGAAAGGAAGAGGTGCGTCCATCACCTGCCACTGGCCAGCGGACATTACTGCGACGCACACGCCGAATTCTAAAAAAGGAGACCATTTATGAACAAGAAAGTTTTGGTAACGTTTTCAGTGCTTATTTCAGGCATGTTGATACTCCCTGTAATGATCAGAGCGGATGAAACCACGCCCCCGGCGGGCGGGATGACGCAGCCGGCGGGGAAAACACCCGCTAAAAAAATGGCACACATGAAGATCGAGAAAAAAGACGTGCCGGCGCCAGTGATCGCTGCATTCGAAAAAGATTATCCGAGCGCGGAAATGGTTGGATACATGAAAGAAATGATGGAAGGAAAAACCGTTTATGAGATCCAGAGCGGCAAGAAAGAGAGCCGCCTCGAGGTCGTGTACAACGACGACGGCAGCGTAATTAAGACGGAGCAGAAAATAGCCGCGGACACCCTGCCCGCTGAAATAACGGCCGTACTAAAGGACAAATTTGCCAAGGACGAGATAAAAAGCGCCGAGAAGGTGACCAAGGGGGCCGACATAACATACGAGGTGAAGCTTGCGAACGGCGAGAAGATGCACGAGGTAACCTTTGACCCGGCAGGAAAAGTCCTTTCCGACAAAGAGAGAAAGATGGGAATGAAAAAAGCTGCAACGCCGCCTATGCAGGAGAAAAAATAAATTTCTGCCATAAATCTAATTATTATAAAAGACAGAACTTCATTTCTTTGAGGTTCTGTCTTTTTTTTAAGCGATGGTTTGACCCAATCCTGTTTTATTAGTACAATAACTATATAAATGTGTCATAAATCCTGCATTGATTTCGTCCATCGCGCGCTTAGCAAAGAAGATATCGAAGGCAAATCCGTCCTTGAGATCGGGGCGCATGACGTGAATGGGACCACAAGAGGTTACATAGAAGGCCTAAAACCTTCGAAATATCTCGGAATCGATATTGCCGCGGGCAAAGGCGTGGATGAAGTGTGCAGCATTTATAACATAGTTGACCGGTACGGGAAAGCAAGCTTCGATGTCGTTATCAATACTGAAGTTATGGAGCATATAAAAGACTGGCCCAGGGCTATCAGCAATATAAAACAGGTAGTCCGCACGGGCGGCAGGATTCTGTTGACCACGAGGTCTTACGGCTTCGCTTACCACGGCTGGCCGTACGATTTCTGGAGGTTCGAGGTCGCGGACATAAAATCATTTTTTTCCGATTTTACGATAGAGATACTGGAAAGCGACTGGTCCTGCCCCGGGGTATTTATCAAGGCAAAAAAACCCGATAATTTTGTTGAAAAGAGTTTTTCGTCTTACCCGCTCTATTCGATCGTTTCAAACAAAAGCTGCACGGCGATAACAGGGCTGGATTATTTTAAGAGCATACCGCGGTTATTTCCTTATGTTTTCAGAGAAAGACGGGACGCCGTGTGCAAGGCCATATTGCCGACAAAAATAAAGGACGCTGTCAAAAAATTGTTCAAGCTCCCATAGTTACGTTCCGTTGAATCACACTCATTGACAACCCAGTCGAAAAAAAATAAAATTTTATACAGAAATGATGCGCCTGTCATTAAAATGCGCCCGTAGCTCAATGGATAGAGTGGTGGCCTCCGAAGCCATTGATCCCAGTTCGACTCTGAGCGGGCGCATTCTGTTTTTTATATGAGTAGCTTCCGCCATTAAGTCGTCGACGGACCCGCCTAAGCCGTAGTGGCGGGCAATGGATAGAGTAGCGGCCTCCGAAGCCGTAGATCCCAGTTCGACTCTGGGCAGACGCATTTTATTTTTTGCCATGAAAACAATCATTCAGCGGGTTACCAGGGCTTCCGTGACGATCGGAGCGGACAGGAAAGACATAGGCAAGGGCCTCGTCGTTCTTGTAGGTATCGGCGAGAACGACACAGAGAAAGACGCCCTGTGGCTATCGGACAAGATATTGGGCCTGAGGATATTTTCTAACGAGCAGGGAAAGTTCGACTACTCGGTGTCCGATATCAAGGGCGACATACTCGCTGTGTCGCAGTTTACGCTGTACGCTGATTGCTCAAGAAGAAAACGGCCGGATTTTACAAAGGCGGCAAAACCCGACAAGGCAAAGAAGCTCTACGATTTTTTTGTAGAAACGCTGAGGGCCTCAGGGCTCCGCATTGAGACCGGGAAGTTCGCTGCGGACATGCTGGTGGAGATACTAAACAACGGCCCTGTGACAATTCTACTGGAAACTGACAAAAACACCTGAATATAAAAAAGTATCACTGTTAATTGCTATAATATCTGAAGCTTATAAAATCAATATTTCGAATATTTTCAGAGACGGGAGTGACAGATGAAAAACAAATTCATGGTTTCTATCGCTGCGCTGTACCTCGTGTCCATTGTCGTAGGCATTGTGCTGATCTTTAGAAAGCCGCACTGCCTGATGACGGATCAGATCGTTTCGTCTTCGGTATTCTCCAAAGATTCGGTGGCTGTCGTCGAAATATACGGGCCGATATACGTCAAAGAAAAATCATCGAGGTTCGGCATGGCGCAGGATGCGGACGCCATAGTCAGACAGCTCCACAGGTACTCGGAGATGAAAGACGTAAAGGCCGTGATCCTGAGGATCAACTCTCCCGGTGGAAGCGTCGCGGCCGTGCAGGAGATATGCGACGAGATCCATCTGCTTAAGGCTGACAAGAAGGTGATCGTGGCCTCGCTCGGCGACGTGGCCGCTTCCGGCGGGTATTACATAGCCAGCCAGGCTGACCGCATATACGCCGACAGAGGTACCCTGACCGGCTCGATAGGCGTGATACTGGAGCTCGCAAACGTCGAGGGGCTATTCAAAAAAATAGGCGTAAGCATGAAAAGCGTGCAGTCCGGCAAGTACAAAGACATCGGCTCGCCCTTCAGGGAGATGTCCGCGGACGAGAAAAAGATATTCCAGGCCATTTCCGACACTGTCTACGACCAGTTTCTGGACGCCGTAGCGGCCGGCAGGAAAATGGACAGGGAAAAAGTCAAAGCGCTCGCGGACGGCAAGATATACGTGGCCACACAGGCGAAAGACCTTGGGCTCATCGATGATTTTGGCAATAGCGAAAAAGCGCTCAGCGCCGCCTGTGAACTGGCAAAGATACAGGGTAAACCGAGGGTTTTGAGAGGGGAGACCGACGTCTTCGGTTTCCTCACCTCGCTTTTGGCCGAGCCCACGGAAGAGATGAGGATGATCTCGACCGTGCTGGCCAAGAAAAAAGTCCGGCTTGATTACATGATGGAATAGTAAAATAAGCTATCAGTCTACTGCTTTCAGTCGTCAGCTAAAACTTGTTCTGGCTGAAAGCTGAAGACTGAAAGCTAATAACCATATGCAAGTTGGAGAATAGTATCATGGAATTAACTCAGCGTTACAACAATATTTTTACACACATAAACTCTTACTTCGACTCTCTCCTGAGCTCCGCGCCGGAAGCCCGCGGTGAGGTGAAAAGGAGTTCATCGCTTATGACTTTTTCGACGAGCGTGTTCTCGCTTGTTCTGGCGGTCAACATTTTTACACGGGGATCGACAGGAATAGCAATGTTCGCTGCCGAGTATATCTGCGCGTTCGTTGTTTTGTCCTGCGTGCTTATAATTTATCTTTCGCTGGTGCACTCCATGTCAAGCCTGATGGGAATGGTGCCAATCAGCACCGCAGGTGGCACATCGAACGGACTGCTTGTAAAAGCTGGGTTCGACATGTGGCCTTTTCATCTTCTTGTGCCGTTTTCGATATTATC
This sequence comes from uncultured Elusimicrobiales bacterium, assembly GCA_964606755.1. Taxonomy (GTDB): domain Bacteria; phylum Elusimicrobiota; class Endomicrobiia; order Endomicrobiales; family CAZSIW01; genus CAZSIW01. Next base: position 4,037 of record CAZSIW010000113.1, read on the forward strand.
AGCGGCGCTCGGCGGATCGCTGATACTTTTCACGGCGGCGCTGGTTTTTACACTTATACTCGTTAAAGTGAACCTGATCTCATCGGTAGGAAGCAATTACGGCGCGGGAAAACTGCGGGCTATTTTGCTTTATATTTCGCCTTTCATATTTTTGATTTTTGTCCCGGTGGTCGTCCTTTCGCTCTTTATACTGCTTATCTTTTATGCTTGATAATATTGAACGCGGAAAACAACTCTACTCGCTTCTAAACCCCTGCCGCCTGTGCCCTAGGAAATGCATGGTAGACAGGACGGCCGGCAAAACTGGCAGGTGCAGGACCGGCCTCGATGTTTATATCTCAAGCTACAACATCCACAACGGCGAGGAGCCGCCCATCTCCGGGTTTTCGGGATCGGGCACGATATTTTTTACCAATTGCGCGCTCTCCTGCGTATTCTGCCAGAACTACCCCATCAGCCAGCTCGGGCACGGCAACAAGGTATCGGTAGAACGGTTGTCGCAGATAATGCTAGAACTTGAGGAAAGGGGAGCGCATAACATAAACCTCGTAACGCCAACGCACGTCGCAGCGCAGGCCGTTGAGGCTCTCGCGCTTGCGAGGCAGGCTGGGCTGAAAATTCCCCTGGTCTACAACTCGAGCGGCTATGAGAGCGTTGAAACGCTTAAGCTTCTTGAAGGTATCGTGGATATATACATGCCGGACGCGAAATACTCGGACCCGGCTAAATCGCTCGAATATTCCGGGGCGGGAGATTACTGGGAAGCCAACAAAGCGGCTCTCAAAGAAATGTACAGGCAGGTCGGCAACCTCGTCATGGACAAAAACGGCTTAGCGACAAAGGGCCTAATCATAAGACACCTGGTTTTGCCAAACGATATATCTGGCGTCAGAGAGGTCCTTAAATTCATCGCTGAAGGAATATCAAAAGACGTCTATATCAGCCTCATGTCGCAGTATCACCCGGCCCACATGTCTCACAAGTATCCGGAGCTGTCTAAGAAGATTTCGAAAAAAGAGTACGACAAGGCGCTTAATATCTTAAACAACCTCGGCCTGGCCAACGGCTGGGTGCAGGAACTATAAAACAACAATCTCAGATTTGAGATCTCAAATTAGCTGCAAAACATTTTATAAATATCAAACCCTAAAAAGGAGCTGTGTAATGATAGACCTGCCCCAGCCTTTAACAAAAAGCGGAGTATCCCTTGAAGAAGCCATAATAAAAAGAAGGTCCGTTAGGAACCTCAAAGATGTCCCGCTTACACAGGAAGAGATATCGCAGCTGCTCTGGTCTGCGCAGGGCGTGACGGACAAAAATTCTAAATATCGATCCGCTCCGTCCGCTGGAGCCCGCTACCCGATAGAGCTATATGCCCTGACGCAAGAAGGGCTTTTTCATTATCACCCGCTGAAACACGCGATTGAGAAGATAAGATCGGTTGATATAAGACAAAAAGTATCGGAAGCCGCGATGCAGCAGCCCTGCATAAAGCAGGCTCCTTTCACGGTGGTCATCGCCGCGAACTATGCAAAGCTCACGTCCCGCTACGACAAAAAGGGCGTCAGGTATGCGGATATGGAGGCTGGGCACATAGCGCAGAACGTTCTTCTTCAGGCGGCGGCGCTCGGCCTTGCCGGTGTCCCGGTGGGAGCTTTCCTGGAGGACGTGATGATAAAGACCCTTGACCTGCCGGAAGACCTGAAACCGATATACCTGATACCGGTCGGACACTATTAACACAAATTTCAAATTTGAGATTTGAGATTAACTGCAAAACCGTTTTCAAATATCAACCAAGGGACAATATGATTAGAAAAGCAATTTATGCCGGGACCTGGTATCCTGACACAAAAGCGGAGATATTGAAGTTCCTCAACCCGAAAACAAAACCCGCAAGAGCGCTGGGATGTTTGTGCCCGCACGCTGGATGGATATACTCTGGGAAGGTCGCGGGGCTAGTATACTCGTTAATACAACCGGCGGAACTCTACATACTGATAGGGCCAAACCACACCGGCGCCGGAGCCGCGGTCAGCGTTTTTCCCGAAGGAGAATGGGAAACGCCTCTGGGAAACCTTGAGGTCGACGAAAAGGTCGCCGCCTCCATAACGAAAGCCTTCCCGAAAGCGGTCCTTGACACCGAGGCCCACCTGAATGAACATTCCATTGAGGTTCAGCTTCCCTTTATAAAACTCTTAAATGCCAAGGCAAAGATCGTGCCTATATGCCTTGGCGATTATTCCACGGAGACCTGTAAACGGCTTGCGTCAGCTATATTTAAGACGATCGAGGCAGATAAATTATCCGCCAAAACACTGCTGGTCGCTTCCAGCGACATGAGCCACTACGTGTCGGCTGATGAGGCAAAAACAAAAGATAACATGGCTATAAAAAATATCTTGGACCTTGACGCAGCCGGTCTGCTGGAAACGGTCCGCAAGAACGACATCTCCATGTGCGGCTCCGGCCCCGCTTCCGTAGTCATTTCTGCGACGAACGAGCTCGGGGCAAAAAAAGCCGCGCTGGTCAGTTACACTAACTCTGGATATGTTTCGGGAGATTTCGGCCAGGTCGTGGCGTACGCCGGGATTATAATAACATAGCTATCAGCTTTCAGTCTTCAGCAAACAACGTCTTGTTATTAACTGAAAGCTGGCGACTGAAGACTGGCAGCTCTCTAAAGGGAAGGAACAACTAGTGACTACAATAAGGACAGGATGCAGCGGTTTCCCGATCGGGATGGGCAGATACTGGGAGAAGTTCGACATAGTTGAGCTGAACCAGCCGTTTTACGACCTTCCCAAAAAAGAAACAGCGATGAAGTGGAGGGAAGAGGCGCCGAAGAACGCCGAGTTCGTCGTGAAAGCGTGGCAGCTGATAACTCATCCGGCA
>CAZSIW010000114.1:0-6928 GCA_964606755.1 uncultured Elusimicrobiales bacterium
ACATAAAAACCGTTCTTTGCGGGTTTCTTCCATGATTTAAGATTGCTGGAGGCTTCCTGTAGAAGCGTTTTGCGGTTAACTTCTATTTTCAAACCTGAATCGAATGCCATCGCCGGCATTTTCAGGTTTTCTGCCTTTGCCTGGTCAAGATATTTTGGATAAAGCATTCCGGCTTCCGACTCCTCACTCTTGATCGCATCTTCAATATTTTCTTTCGTGCTTTTTACCACAGGCTGTTTGATATCCGCTTTCGGAGTGCCGCCAAGCCCCGCAATATTCTTTGCCTGAAAACCCAGATGGACATCGATAGATTTTGCGGCGGCTCTGAACAACTGCGCGACTTTCTTGTAACCTTCCTGGTCCGCCTTTTGAGCGTAAGTCGTGTATTTTTCTTTTATATTAGCCGCAGTATTATAGTCTTGCATAAGATTAGACAGGGTCTTGGACGGCTGCAAAACCGTTGAAGATTGAGCCTCCTGCTTTTCATCCGCAAAACAAACACTTGGAGATAACAATACACCCGCCGACATCAGTAACGACAGAACGACGATAACACGTTTCATAATTCTCCTCCTTTTACTATATATTAGAAAGTAAGCACGCGTATGCAGAAAAACCGGCACCGAAAGCAACCATGATACAGTATTCCCCTTTTCCAATTTTACTACCTATATTCTCTAAAATAAAAAGCACACTGGGGGACGACATATTGCCGTAGTTGGAAAGGACGCTTCTTGTAGCGGTAAGACAATCTTCGTTTAAACCGATCTCGTCCTTCAAAGCGTTTATCACTTTTTCCCCGCCAGGGTGTATTGCCCAATGCTTGATATCGCTCAGAGCAAGGCCGTTGCGCTCGATAAGCTTTCTAATCAGTTCAGCCACAGGCTTTGCCACCAGCTCAGGCAAACGATACGATAACTGGTTATACAACTGTCCGTTGCGGTGCACAAAGCGGATATGTTCGCGGTACTGCGCCATATGCACTGCTTCTGAATCTACCAAAGATAACCCCCTTCCGGAATTATCCCATACCGAAGCCGCCGCACCGTCTCCGAAAAGAGCGTTCGAAATGAGCAAACTCATATCATTTTCCATCTGGAACGTGGCGCTGCATATTTCAACCGAGACACTGACCACGGCCCCGGAGTTCCTTCCAGATGAAAGGGAGCGGCTCAAAAGCATATTCGGTATCGCCCCGCCGCACCCGCTTCCCACAAGGTCATAGGTCAGCGTGTTGGACGGGAAGCCCAGCTTTTCCACCAGATAGGTGGAAATACCGGGACATATATACCCGGTGCAGGTATTGACTACCAGCGCCGAGACATCATTGCCGGCGGTATTTGACTTTTCCAAGGCGGAATACACGGCCCGTGTAGAAAGCTCCACCGCATATTTTGTAAACCGCTCAATACGTTTATCCGGATCCTCGTCAATAAATAGTAAAGGGTCCTCTACAGCAAAATACCTGTTCTTTATACTCGGGTGTGAAAATACTTTCTCAAGAACGTTCATACTACGGCTGGAAAGCCTGGCCGTATAATGTTTTTTTACGAAATCAAATGCATCCTTCTGCCCTATGGAAAAATCCGGAACTGCTACGGAAAGAGACGACATACAAGCTTGTTTTTGATCGTTCATGCATGGACCCCTATGTAATTTAATGCCGTCCTCATTCTACGGGTATGTCTCCACAACGGGTGAGAAAACCCTAACCACCCCCCTATCCTATAAATGACCGGAAGCAGCGGAAAGATCAGCGACCCTGAATCAATAAAATTTTTATTAGCTTCCAACTGCGCATTCATTTCATTTTCGAGCCATTCCCTGCTCAAATCTGATGAAAAATAGGAAACAGGCTCAAGCATATCATGCCTGCTGCTGACCAGCACACCTTCCTGCCGCGCAATCTTTTCCAGTTTTGTGCCGGGATATATCCTTATACCAATATTAAAAAATACAACGTCCTGCGGCAACACATATTCTTTCGCGAATGAAAATGTCTGCTTGACGCTTGTAATGTTTTCACCCGGCCCGCCAAGAAGAAAAACCCACATGCAGGGAACATGGTTGCGCTGTAACGCTTTTGCCGCTTTTATTACATGGCTCTTATTATATGATTTACCCAAATTGCGCAGCACTCTGTCTGATATGTTTTCCGCAGTAATTCCCACCGACTTAAAACCCGCCTCTTTCATGAAAGAAAGCAATTTTCCGTCTATGCATTGAGGACTGAGATTCTGTGTATGGAACCTTACTTTTGATTTCGCTGTTCTTAAAGCTGAGCATACGGCCAAGGCATGCCTGTATGGCGCGTTGAAAACGTTGTCCACGAACTCGATATCCCTGCAGCCGCCTGATTCGAGCTGTTTTACAGCGCCAACAATGCTCTCCGTGGAGGCGAGATTGTATTCCCTGCCTTCGTTAATACCATAGGTGCAGTAAATACAATTAAAGGGACACCCTCGTTTGGTTTGCATTGGCGCGGGCGTCAGGTAGGAATAATATCTTCGCACATCGATCCATTTACTAAAATCCGGAGCGGCACAATCGTCATATCTTGGTTTTCCTGCTTGGTTGACCCTGATTTTATGACCTTCACGCCATATTACACCCGGTATTTGAGAGACCACGCCGTTGCGCTCTATCCCTCCCAACAAAAGAGGGAACGATTCTTCGCCGTTTCCAGAGATCACGTAATCCACACCAGTATATAGTAAAAGTTCCACGGGCATGATGCCCGCCGCAGCCCCTCCAAGCACCAACGGCGCATTTGTACGACTCCTGATAGTTTTAACAAGCACCCTGACTAAGTCGTAAAATGTTACCGGTTTGCTCATGTCGTTGTTGTCAATGTTGCGCAGGGAAATACCTATCACCTGCGGTTTCCATTCCAATTCTTTCTCCAGAGCATTTTGATATTCATGTAAGAACATCATATCCATGAAACGGATATCGTACCCTGCTTTCAGAGCTGATTCGGCAATTACACAGGCGCCTAAAGGCATTACCGGCACTGGCAGTTTGGACTGATTAGTACTGATTATGAGAACTCGCATATTTTTCCTTAACCGCCATATAAGGTTCACAATGAAATGGTGCCGTATCTTTATATTTCACCTAATTATAAAAAGATCTCTTTATAGAATGCTTTCATGGCTTCCCAGGAACGCTCGTCCGCCTGCTTATTATAGGCGACGCCTTTTGATGGGTCGTTACCGGCTTCTGGGTTCGTAAACCTGTGCACGGCATTCGCATAAATATTCATCTGCCAGTCTACCTTGGCGTCCCGCATCTCTTTCATGAAAGTTAACAGCTGGTCGTTCGATGTGTAAGGGTCCTCGGCTCCGTGCAACACTAATACTTTTGCCTTTATGTTCTTTGCATCGGAGAGATTTGGCGTATCGAGATTGCCATGAAAACTGACTACACCGGATGTATCAGCACCGCTACGGGCAAGCTCGAGAGCGACACCCCCGCCGAAACAGTAACCCATAACGGCGGTTTTTGCCGTGTTAACGTTCGGCTGCTTTTTGAGTTCATCGAGTGCGCAGACGATACGCTGCCTCATGAGTTTTCTGTCGGAACGGTATATGCCTGCCTGTTTTGCCATCTCGTCGGTAACGATCGGGCGCACACCCTTGCCGTAGATATCCGCGCAGAAAGCCACATACCCGAGGCCGGCTATCTGCTCGGCTCGTTTTTTTGCGTAACTTCCCAGCCCGTTCCACTCATGCACTATTACAACGCCGGGAACCCTGCCCTTTATGCTGTCATCATAGACAATGTATCCCTCTAGCACCGTATTGCCGTCTTTATATTCGTAGTCTCTGGCTACAATCTTCGCGTGTGCAGATACGCCCAAACAAAGCAGAATCACGGCATAAAATGCAGATTTAATAACTTTGCTCATTGTTGTCTCCTTATATCATTTGGGATTATTTATTGCACCCGAGTATTTCTAATTCTTGAATCCCACAAACTCCTTATGAAAGCAGGCGTGTATTTTGACACGATGAAAGTTTCCAGCTTGTCGAACACATCCATCGGCTGAAAAGGCTTGATCAGATAATCGTTAATGCCACATTTTTTCATAAAGGATTTATGCTGTTGCTCGGTATAGTACCCCGTCATCGCGATTATGGGGATCCCTGATATTTCCGGAAGATGCCTTATATCATCCGCGATCTGAAACCCGCTCTTTTCATCTAGTTTCAGGTCAAGGAATATTATGTCGGGCCTGTATTTATAAACAGTTTCTATCGCTTTTGTGCCCGAACTGCTAACCTCGACCTCATACCCTTCGAGCGTAAACATCTCTTTCAGTTCCCGGAGCAATGTTTTATTGTCATCGATCACGAGGACTTTTGCTTTAGCCATAATGCGCTCCCATGCTTTTGATAGCCCGCCTTATTAAAAACTATTTTTCCGGTTATATTTTAGCTATATAGAGCATTTAAAATATTGTTCACTTCCTCTTTTAACTGACCTGTTTCCACAAATCTACGTTCATAACATAGTATCTGCCTGCGCAATTCGAACCAATTTAACGACAGAAATAAGATAGTTCGACAAAGAAATGGACAATTGCTCATTCCCGCGGCAGGGTGTATACTTAATATGCTTCATTATCTTCACTGCTGTATGAAAAGTCGTGACTGAGGATTCAAATGTCTTTGCCGGGCAGATAAACAACAGGAGGCACAATGCTGAGAGCAAGCACTGCAAAAGATAACTCTGAACTCATCAGGATTCTTGACGAATTCAAACACCTGCAAGAAACAGAGATAGACACAAGGATAGTCGAGATAATTGTAGGAGACAGGCTCCCTACAAAAGATGATGAGCTCAAGATAAGAGAGATCAGGGATAGACTTGATGGCAAGTTCAACACTTTTATCCTCTACACGATCACACATGAAGTAATCGGCGATGAAAAACAGGCGAGGACGATACTGGAAAAAATAATCGAGCACAAATGGAACCTTTCTATCTCCCTGAACAGGAACATAGGGATACTGGTGGCCGCCCTGGATTTTCTTAAAAACATATCTCCGCAGCTTAACACACCGACGATAATATCCGAAGACAAAGTTATAGCCCTGGCGACCGCGTCTATCAAGGACAAAATGACGCATACTTTCGACAAGATCATGCTCTTTAAAGACCTTGAAAACGAGATCGAGAGGTCGAAAAGATACAACACGTATTTCTCTGTGCTGATGCTTGACATAGATGATTTTAAATCGGTGAACGACAAATATGGACACATAGTCGGAGACCACGTCATCGTCGAAGTAAGCGATACCATTAACAGATCCATCAGGATATCGGACAGAGTTTACCGCTATGGAGGGGACGAGTTCATCATGCTGCTTTTGAACACGTCAAAGGATTCCGGTCTCTCCATTGCAGGGAAAATCATGGAATCGATAAACGCATTGGCTATACCCATAGAAAATCAAAATGATCTTATAAAAGTAAATGTTTCCATAAGCTTTACCGGCTTCAACCAGTTCAATCTTCAACCCCCGCGCAGTATCATTGCGATGCTGGACGCGGGCCTGTACAAGGCTAAAGATGCCGGAAAGAAAATGATCTATGAATGCGATGATAGATTTATAGATAACAGCCCATCGGACAACTTAGCCAATTGCTCCTGATTTTTTTAAATAAATATCTTCCCGTATCAGCGTTTGACCCGTTATTCCTGCTGTCGGTATATTGATTTGGCTGTTCAATTTCGGAGTATATTTTGTGTTTTAGCAGGTTTTGCTTTGGCACCTCCAAATTTATAGCCGACCGTAAAAGTGTTCGTTACGTTAAGGTTGTTATCTGTAGTGTATGCATAAGACAACTTCATGCCCTTCAGCATGGTACTGACCCCAAATAATATAGTACCCGTTTGTAGATCAAATGAGTATCCAAAATCAAGGAAAATGTTACTCATCCCAACTTCAAGCACCATCTCTGTAAGCGGGTTCTCATCAACAAAATTGTACAAAAGACCCACACTTGGCAGAACATACAGCCGGTTATCTTTATACAAATAACTGCATGTTATATCTCCGGAATTCGGAAGCGGGCTTGTCTCGTTAGCAAACACCGTTGAAGTGCCGTAATTCTGTCCGCTAATCGACACTGTAAAATTATCTATAGGCCTTATGGCAACCCCAAGATCAAAAACATATGCGCTTGCCGTTCCCATGTCAGCTATCTGGCTTGTAGCTGCTTTAAATGCGCCTCCAATATATAGCGACTTGCTGATCTCACGCCCATACGCAACTATCCCCATTTGATCTTTTTCCAAAGATACTGTTTGTGTATTTAATACGCCGTTTTCAATAAAATTGAGCTCTATTGAACCCGCATCGTAATAATAGTAACCGATCAGCAACATGCTATTTTTAAATGGTTCTCCGTAAACGATACCATTCAATTTGTCATCGGCAAAACCGAACTTCGACGCGAAAGACACCTCTCTCTGTGTATATCCACCTATCAATGCCGGGTTATAAAATACGCTGAATAGGCTGCCAGAATCCAACGAAGCGAGCACTGCTCCGCTGGTATTCGCATCTCTTGATTGTTCAAATATTATCCAATCTGATTTACCAATATTGGCACTATAAACAGAAGAGCAAAAAATTGAAAGGATGGCTGGAATAAATAAATATTTCTTAAACATCTTATATTATCTCATTACGGCAATTTTCTTTTTAACGTTTAAACCCGGTCCTTTCACTAATGCCACATACCCCCCCGAAGCAATTCCTTGAGGAGACCATTCAAAAGAACCTTCCTGAACATTGTCCATAGTGTTATTCCATACAACCCTTCCTGACAGAGTAAATATAGTGCATTCAACCTTTCCTACAGCGGTTGCTTTAAAAAATATCTGCGCATTATCTCCCCTATCAGGATATATCAC
>CAZSIW010000115.1:0-6915 GCA_964606755.1 uncultured Elusimicrobiales bacterium
AAAAATCCACCTGGCTTTTTTGTGGCACCAACATCAGCCGATGTACAAAAACACCGTCACGGGTATCTATGAGCTCCCGTGGGTAAGGCTGCACGCGTGCAAGGATTATTACGATACGGTCGCCATCCTGGACTCATTCCCAAAAATAAGATCAAATTTCAATCTAGTCCCATCGCTTATGCTTCAGCTAGATGAATACGCGAAAGGCATAGCCAAAGATAAATCACTCGAAATTACCCTTAAGCAAGCTGAGACCCTTAACGAAGACGACAAGATATATATACTGCAAAACTTTTTTATGGCGAATTGGGATACGATGATACTGCCGTACCCCCGCTACGCGCAGCTGCTGGAAAAGAGGGGAAAGAATACTTCGAAGGACAGCCTCAAACGCACGATCACGTACTTTAAGCCACAGGATTTCAGAGACCTTCAAGTCTGGTTCAACCTGTCATGGATGGACCCCTACTGGAAAGAAAAAGATCCATTAGTGAACTCGCTGTACGCGAAAGGTTCCAAATTCAGTGAAGAAGAGAAACAATTACTCATAAAAAAACAACTTGATATATGCGGCATGATAGTTTCGAAATACAAAGAAATGCAGGAAAAAGGCCAGATAGAAGTGTCAGTTACCCCTTTCTATCATCCCATACTTCCGCTTTTGTGCGACACCAATAACGCGAGGATCGCGACACCGCACATAGCGCTTCCCAAAAAAAGGTTCCAGCACAGGAAAGACGCGCAGATACAAATACAAAAGGCCGTGGCTTATTATAAGGAACATTTTGGCATGAGTCCGAACGGAATGTGGCCTTCCGAAGGATCTGTTTCCGAAGACATAATTCCACTGCTTGTTGAAGAGGGGATAAAGTGGATAGCGACCGACGAAGAGATCCTTTTCAGGACAAGGCCCGACCTGGCCGGACATCACAGCAACCTCTACAGCCCATATAAGATCAACCTCTTTGATCAACAGATAAACATAGTGTTCAGGGACCACTCTTTGTCCGATGCAATAGGTTTTGTTTACGCGAAATGGAAACCTGAACACGCCGTAAACGACTTTATAAAGAGGGTCCATGCCATAAGAGAATCACTATCGGAATCCAACCAAAACCATCTAATCTCAGTGATCCTTGACGGGGAAAACTGCTGGGAATATTATCAAAACGACGGCTGGGACTTTTTAAAACTCCTCTATAAAACATTGAGCGAAGATCCGCTTATCGAGACTACGACAATAAACGATTTTATTAAGAATAACCCTCCAAAAGAAACCCTCTCACGCCTATGGGCAGGTTCATGGATTAACGGCAACTTTGGGATATGGATAGGCCACGCCGAGGATAACCTTGCCTGGGACTATCTGAGCGAGGCAAGGACCTTCCTTACCGATTACATTGAAAAGCATCCCGAGAAAGCGGACTCCGAAGATGTAAAATCCGCTTGGGAACGCATATATATCGCTGAAGGTTCCGATTGGAACTGGTGGTATGGCGACGACCACTCCTCGGACAATAACGAAACGTTCGATTACCTGTTCAGGCAGCACCTTATAGGAGTCTACGAATCACTGGGCGAAAAGGCCCCCGAATACTTCCACAGGGTCATCAAGGGCATTGTGAAGAAAGCTCCGACCCTTGAGCCTATCGATTTCATCTCCCCGGTAATAGACGGAAAAGTGACGAACTATTTTGAGTGGCACGCAGCCGGGTTCTATCAGGTCGGTTTCAGCGGCGGCTCCATGCACCAGGTTGACACCGTTACGAGAGCTTTCTATTATGGTTTTAATCTCGAAAATTTTTATCTCAGACTCGATCTCAGCGTACCCTTAAATGAAACAACCTTGTCCGAATTGGCTTTCAAGGTCATTTTCATTACGCCGGCGGAAAGAGAAGTTTTTCTGTCTTTCAAAGCGGACGGCTCAATAAACCAGTTTTTGATCAAGACCCCGCAAGGCATAGACAATCTGAACAAAGCCGCGGCAAAAAAAATAGTTGAGCTGTGTATACCTTTTGAAAAGCTGTGGCTCGCCCCTGAGGACAATACGATAGAATTCATCGTTAGTGTATTAAAGAATGGCACTGAGATCGAGAGATGGCCGTACCAGAGCTCTACCTCATTCCCTAGACCTTCCAACGAATTTCTTTTAAGATCCTGGATAGTTTAGCTTGCTATTTTATAAAAAATTGGTATAATTATACTATATGAAAGATTTCGGGAGGATGCGCTAGATGTCTTCCAATAAAAAGATCGTGCTCCTCGCTAGATGTGAACGCCATTTCCTTGAATCCTTTTATTTCCAGAAGCTCAAGCAAGGCATTGACGCGGCGATCGAAGGCACTGATTATCAGCTTGTCCTGTCTCAACAGGAAAGCAACTTCCTTGAAATAATCCCAAAGAACGATCAGAGAAATATCGGTTTTCTCAATATTGCTCCACATATTAACCACATTTCCGTTAAGACCCTTGAAAAATCAAAACTCCCCGCCACACTGATAAACTGCAGATCGCCCAAGATAAGCTGGGTTGATTCAGACAATATCAGGGGGGTAAAGCTAGTAATGGATCACCTCATCAAGCTTGGCAGGGAAAGGATACTCTTTATTAACGGCTTTCCCGAAAGCCAGAATGCCATTGACCGGCTAGAGGGGTACAAAGAAAGCCTCGAAAATCACAATATAGAATACGACCCCAAACTGGTCATCTATTGCGATTTCAGCATCACAATTACCTACGAAAAGATCAAAAACCTTTTAAAATCCAAAACTCATTCGCCTTTTGACTCTATATTTGCAGCTAATGACCTTATGGCTGTAGGAGCCATTAGAGCCCTCTCCGATCAAAGCATCAATGTGCCCAATGAGGTATCTGTCATAGGCTATGATGATTTTGACTTCTCGGCTACTTTTCAGCTACCATTAACCACCTATAGGCAGCCTTTTCTAAATATAGGATACTTAGCCACAAAATTCCTTATTAGCCAGATCGAATCCAAAAAACCTATCCTCTATCAGGCTGAACTGATAGGAGAACTCATCGTTCGTAATTCCTGCGGCTCAAACTAGCCACAACAGTCATTTCCATTCAAAAACTAAATCCTGACCAGTCATCTAAAATAAGATATTTTTGGGTCTGAAATATCTTAACTTTTCTATGCCAACCACATCAAACTCCTGATCATCATGTTCCGATAAGTTATATTATGTTTCTTGTTTGACACCTATCAACAAGAACATAACATTAATCTATCTTATTATATTTACAACCATTATCGCCGATGCAAATACAGTCATCCATAATACTTAACATCTTACTTTAACTGTATATTATTGGCACTCGTTTTGCTGCGAACAAATAGCGTTTTTTGACCGGATTTTATTAAATTTTAAAATCTCAAAAATTAGGCTCTTAAAGTCTTTCCGTAATTTTAGTGTTCCCCTGGAAAAACCGGTAAAGAGCACGGCATTTTGTTTGATTATTGAGCAAGACCATTGAAGGTTGAGCCTTTGAACGGAACGCTATGCCCAGCCCGAAAAAATCAGGAAAGGGTGATAGTTAAACCCAATACTGGCTGAAGTTAGCCAAAAATCTGTCAAATAAAGCGCTAAGAGGAATGGATTAAAGGACCTGAAGCTATTCCCCCTTTTGAACTCATATTTTGGCTTCCAGAGATACCATTTGATACCATTTTTGCAGGCAAGGAAAGGGGGGATCAATGAAGGACCAAATCAAGCAAAAGCGAACAAAGAATATGACTAGGTGCAGAAACACTGGAACCAGGTCAAGACCGTGAGAGAAAGAGGGAACGGTTAAAATTGTCACAAAAAAACAGGGACTAAAGGATTTTTACCTTTAGTCCCTGATATAATTTCCCAGAAATGACCTATACACCGAATTCTGTTGCACCCCTACTCGCCTTTTCAAGCGGCAGAGAGGCCGGAATCATCATTCTGTCCCGCAAATTGCTCTGCGAGATCAATCGGCGGAGCTTACATCCGCCATACTTCTGGCGGAACGCGCCTTTCTTCCCAGTAAGGATTTAGCCGTTTCATCCCCGGCTTTTGAACCGGGTCTCTCCCATGCTTTCTTCGAAGAAAACAGGGAGTCCAAAACCTTTCGGCCTGGACGTTTCTGTTCGCACCTCTTCGGCAGATGACTGCAGCGGTAATCTCAAATTTGAGATTTGAAATCCCGGATGCAAGGCAACTGACGCGATGGGAATTACCCACTACCGTTTTTCCGCCATTGAAACATAGCGGATGAAGTTCGGACTTTCCTCCCCCACCTTCGCAATCGAAGATAGAGGCGACCCCACGATCATTTCTGAGAACTACTGTTTGTTAAGGTTTTCGGCTATGTTAAGAGCCTGGTTGACCAGTTTATCGGCATGCTTGTTCTGTTCCCTGGGAATGCTCACGAACTTCACTCTTTCAAACCCGCAAAGCGCTCTCTGCGCCTTTTGGAAACACACTAGCATGTTCTCGTTCTTGACCTTATAGTTGCCGATCATCTGGTTATATATAAGTTCTGAGTCTATATGGATGGTCACGCTGTCGGGATTATATTTTTTTGCCAGGTCGATCGCCGCGATAAGAGCTTCGTACTCCGCGACGTTGTTCGTGGCTATGCCTATATACTTCTTATACTCTTCCATCAGCTTCCCGGCGGCGTCAAAGATCACCACGCCTACCGCTGAATTGCCCGGATTGCCCCTGGAACCGCCGTCAACATATATTTTCAGGTCCATGGCTATTTCTTTTCAACCTGCGGCTCGTTAGGGCGGTACAGGATCCTCTGGCAGGAATCGCAGCAGACCACCTCTTGCCCCTTTATTATGTCATTTATGTTCTGCGCCCTGAGGTTCATGCCGCAGCCGCCACAGTTCTCGCCTTCTAGAGGGACTATCGCTATGCCCTGCCGGCTGGCCCTGATGCCTTCGTAGCTTGAGAGAAGATCATTCGGTATCTGTTTTGCGAACTCCTCTCTCTCTACTTCCAGTTTCGCCAACTCGGCCATAAAACTGTCAAGCTCGGATTTAAGCTGGACATTCTTGGCCGCCAGCTGAGTCTCTTCCGCCTTGAGCTTTGCTTCCTCTTCCTTGACCCGCTTGGATTCTTTTTCTATGCCTTCCATTATGTTCAAAATATCGTCTTCGATCGCGCTTACGGACAGCTTTGCAGTATTGATCTCGCTCAAAAGCGCCTTGTAAGTGTCGTTCGATTTTATTGTGTTGAGCTCCATGTTGTGCTTTTTTATATCATTTTCTTTGGTCGAGAGCTCCAGCTCCTTTTCTTTTTTGGAAAGCTGCAGCCTTTTCACGTTGTTTTTCGCGTCCTCAAGGTTCGCGCGCTGGCTGACAAGAGCCGAGTCGTTGCTCCCCATCTGCTGGGGCAGTTCCACGCTCTTCTCGCGGAGTTTATCGAGAGCAAAATCTCTCTTCTGCAGCGCGACTAATAATTCAAGCTCATTTTTCACCCGACCCTTCCTTTTCGATCAACAAGACCGAACCTTTATACTCATTATTTTAATATTTTTTAAGAATGGGTAGTGCAGGGTTCGAACCTGCGACCCTTCGCGTGTGAGGCGAATGCTCTTCCGCTGAGCTAACCACCCGTGCCAGCGCTTCGCGCCGAATCTCAAATCTCAAATTTGAGATACAAAAACCACTTTGTGGTTTTTGATTGGGCCCGGTAGGACTTGAACCTACGACCCGACGATTATGAGTCGTCTGCTCTAACCAACTGAGCTACGGGCCCGTTAGAATCTACATATTGTATAATTTGGAGGGAGAAAAATCAAATGGAAGGTTATTCCGGCAATTGCCGGTTATTCCAGATATTCTTTCAGCGCCTTGCTTCTAGACGGGTGGCGAAGCTTGCGGATGGCCTTTGCCTCTATCTGCCTGACCCTTTCCCTTGTGACCCCGAATATTTTTCCCACCTCTTCAAGCGTCCTGGGATACCCCACGCCTATACCGTAGCGAAGGCGAATTATGTCGGCTTCCCTCGGTGTGAGCGTATTAAGGATCTTCTCTATTTCCATCTGCACCCTGTACTCGTGGTTTTTCTGAACGGGGTTCGGGTTGCTGTGGTCCTCTATAAAATCTTCCAGCCTTGAGTCCTCTTCCTCGCCGATGGGTGTGCTAAGCGAAATGGGGTCCTGCATCATCTTGAGGACCTTACGCATCCTGTCTGTCGAAAGTTTTAAAAGTTTGCAGTATTCTTCTATGCTCGGGTCCCTGCCAAACTCCTGCTGGTAACGCTTCTTTATTTTTGTGAGCTTCGAGATAAGCTCCTTCATGTGGACGGGGATTCTGATGGTCCTCGACTGGTCAGCGATGGCGCGGTTGATGCTCTGCCTTATCCACCAGGTGGCGTAAGTGGAGAATTTAAAGCCTCTGCGCCATTCGAATTTCTCGACAGCTTTAGAGAGCCCGAGGTTGCCCTCCTGTATTAGGTCGGAGAGCTCGAGGTTGCTCATGCCGACGTGTTTTTTCGCGATCGATACCACGAGCCTGAAGTTCGCCTGTATCAGCTTCATCTTGTCTTCGTGTATCAGGTCCTCGAGGGTCCTTATCTTATCGTCCGTCGACAGCAGCTCTTCCCTGGTTACCGTCATGCCGTCTTCGATGCGGTCCCTTTTCTGGATTATGGTCTGCATGTTCTGGATAAGGGCCTCTATGCCGGTGAGCGTGTAACTGGTATGCTTTTTGAACTCGCTTCCGCCCAGCTTGCCGGACTTGGCCATCTTGTAGAGAGTGAACAGTTTCGTGTAAGGCATCTTCACCTTACGCTCGTATCTTTCTATCTCCTCGTTTATCTCGCGGACTTTCTGCGCGGTGGTCTTTATTTTATTGATCAGCCTTTTTATCTTGTCCTGGTTAAGGTTCAGGCCGATGATCGTCTTCATCAT
>CAZSIW010000116.1:0-6880 GCA_964606755.1 uncultured Elusimicrobiales bacterium
TGTCCGTTATCTCGCCCGCCCGAGGAAAATCAAATGTCCCGAAGAAATCAGGGTAGCGCTCGATGCGCTCCATTTTAAAAGTTTTAGCCCTGTCGCTCGCCTTTCTTCCCACCAGAAACACCGAGAGAGTTTCCTTGTCCTGGGCCACGGTCTTTCCCGCTTTAGTGAGAGCAGAGTTATTGAAACTGCCACACAAACCCCTGTCGCCTGAAATGACTATGTAAAGCGACCTGCCTGACTCCGTCTTGGCCAGAGCCGTTTTCAAAAGCCTGCCGGCGCTGTTCGGATCAAGGTCCGGATCGGCCAAAAGTGGCGGAAGTATAGAGGATGTCTTATCGAGATAATAGAGCGAGTCCTTGAACTTCTTCTGGGACCTAGACAGACGCATACCGGCTATCATCTTCATAGCCTTGGTGATCTGCCGCGTCGACTTGACGCCTCTTATTTTTTTCTTTAACTCGTTTATCGATGCCATAATACTTTAAACCCCAAATGTTAAACTCTAATCCTAAACTTTAAGACCGAGGTTCTTTTCACCAACGAACTTCGTTTTGAACTCATTTATTGCTTTTTCTATTCGCTGGGTCAACTCGTCATCGAGATCTTTTTTTATCGCCAGGTCACGCTCGATCTCGGGGTACTTTTCATCCACGAACTTGTAGAAACCTGTCTCGAATGGTTTTATCTGGTCTACAGGTATATCGTCAAGAAAACCCCTGGTGCCGGCATAGATGAACATTATCTGCTTTCCCACCGGGACGGGCTGGTTCTGCGGCTGTCTCAACATCTCGACCATCCTCTGGCCTCTGGCGAGCTGAGCCTGAGCGGATTTGTCCAGGTCCGAGCTGAACTGCGAGAACGCCTGGAGCTCGTTGTACTGGGCAAGGTCCAGCCTCAGTTTGCCGGCGACTTTCCTCATCGCCTTTATCTGGGCGTTGCCGCCTACCCTGGAAACGGATATGCCTGCGTTGACGGCGGGCCTTATGCCCGAGTAGAACAAACCTGTCTCGAGGTATATCTGTCCGTCTGTTATGGAGATAACGTTGGTCGGGATGTAACCGGTCATATCGCCGGCCTGAGTCTCTATTATGGGCAGAGCGGTAAGTGAGCCGCCGCCGTTGGAGTCGGAAAGTTTGCATGCTCTTTCAAGAAGCCTCGAGTGCAGATAGAAAACATCTCCCGGATATGCCTCGCGTCCGGGTGGTCTTCTAAGGAGAAGCGAAAGCTGCCTGTAGGCCTGAGCGTGGCGGGTGAGGTCGTCATAGATGCAAAGTACGTCCTGGCCCTTCCACATAAAATATTCGCCGATGGCACAGCCCGCGTAGGGTGCTATGTACTGCAGAGGCGCGGATTCACTGGCGGTGGCAGACACCACTATCGTGTACTCCATCGCGCCGTGATGCTCGAGCGTCTTTACCATCTGCGCCACCGTCGAGCGTTTCTGGCCGATCGCGATGTAAATACATATCGGGCGCTTAGCCTCGTTCTTCTGGTTTATAATTGTGTCAATGGCGAGCGTGGTTTTTCCTATCTGCCTGTCGCCGATTATGAGTTCTCTCTGACCCCTGCCGATAGGTATCATGGCATCTATTGCCTTGATTCCGGTCTGTAACGGCTGTTTGACCGGCTGTCTTTCGATAACACCTGGAGCGACGACCTCGATCTTCGCTTTAGCAGATGTGTTGACCTGACCCTTGCCGTCTATCGGCTCACCGAGCGGGTTGACGACCCTTCCTATGAGACCTTCGCCGACGGGCACGTCCATGACGCGCTTCGTCCTTTTTACTTCGTCCCCCTCTTTGACCAGCTCCTGCTCACCGAAAAGTATACAGCCGACATTGTCTTTCTCGATGTTCAGAACCATTCCGAACACGCCTTTTGGGAACTCGACTATCTCGCCGTACATCGCCTTCTCGAGGCCGTAGACGCGCGCGATACCGTCTCCGAGCTGGATGACATAGCCTGTCTCATTCAACTCCATGTGGGACTTGAATCCCTCGAGTTTCTGCTTGATTACCTTGCTGACTTCGTCGATTGTGATCTTCATAACCCACCTTTACGCGTTGAGTAAATTTTCCCTGATTATCCTTAGTTCCGAAACAAGAGTGTTGTCCAAAACGTTCTCGCCGTCCTTTATCACGAAGCCCGCTATCTTCGTCGGGTCAATATCGAACTCCACCTCTACTTTTGTTTCCGCCCACACCGCGATGGACTCTGCTATGCGCTTTCTCTGCTCGGCGGTCAGCTCGGAGGCCGAGACCACCTGTATGAACTTGAAGTTGTGTTTTTGAGAATATATTTTTTCAAGCTCCACCAGAATAAGGTCAAGAAGGCTGAGGCGCTTTTTCTCTATGAGCGTCAGGAACAATCTCTCCGCCGGCTGGCTAAGCTTCCTGCCTGAAATACCCGCTATGAATTTGAGTTTGTCTGGATCAGAAAACGAGGGATGACCGAGGAAACGTTTCGCATCGCCGACAGCGTTGATGGCCGCGGAGACGTAGCTAAGCATGTCCCTGTTGGACTCGTAATCTTTTGCCACAAGAGCATAAAATGCCCGGGCGTAAGTTTTTGCAAGCGAACTACTTTCCATGATCTATTTCTGTGCCCCTTTGGATTTCTCAAGAAATTCCAGCATCTGCTCGTATTTTGTTTTCTGGATGATGTTCTGCGCGTTCTCCGCCAGAACCTTGCCGGAGACCTGCATCGCTGTCTCGATTATTTCGCCGCGCAGCTCTTTCATGATAGCGTTCTTTTCGTCCCGCAGCTCCATGAGCACTTTTTCCCTGAGCTCGGAGACTTCCTGCTGGGCCGCCTTCATCAGCTCCTCTTTGGCGCTGTCCGCCTCTTCCCTGGTAGCGGAAAATATGCGTTCTTTTTCCTTGGCCATGTTATCCAGTTTTTTCTGGTACTCGGCAAGTATCTTCTCGGCGTCAAGCCTGAGTTTTTCGGCCGAGCCGATATCGTCCTTTATCTTCTCTTTTCTCTGCTTCATCATCGCGACCAACGGACCCCAGCTGACTTTCCAGACAATGAAAAGCGCGACAAGGAACGTAAACAACTGCGCAATGAAAATATTTAAATTTAGACTTATCATAAAACCGCCTGTTTATTTTACAAGATATTTCAGGAACGGATTAACGAACAACAGTACTATGCCGATGAACAGCGTATAAAGCACGAGCGATTCAATGAACGCGAGACCTATGATGAGGTTGAGCTGGATCTTGCCGGTCGCCTCGGGCTGTCTTGCTATGCCGTTAAGAGCTCCGTTGACCGCTATACCCTGTCCTACACCACAGAAACCCGCCGCGATGCCAAGGCCTATCATTATCGCTATGACCGCGTATCCGAAAAACCCCGCAACTGAGGGTGCCGCGACCGCCGCCTGAGCCGCTTCCGGCGCTTCCGCCGCGAAAAGCGCAACTGAACTTCCAAGTACTACCATCATCCCAACTAACCGCTTAAACATATACTACCTCCTGTTGTCCGCCCCGAGGGGCGGAATCTCAAATTCCAAATCTCAGATTAAAACCCTATTCTTCCGAATGTACCGCACCGCTTATATAAAACACCGTCAGTATGACAAATATTAAAGCCTGGATAAGGCCCACCACTAAACCCAGAAGGACCACGAATGGCCTGAGCAGCAGGGGCGCTATGATCAAAAGTTTTTCGGCTATGTTGTGGCCGAAATAGAAGTTTACCAGAAGAAAACCCAGAACCCCGAGGAGCATCTCTTTCGAGAATATGTTGCAGAAAAGCCTCATTGCCAGCGAGAAGGGCCTGGCGAAAGCGCCTATAAGCTCAGTTATGGCCATCAATATCTTTACGGGCAACAGGAATATCGGGAGCTTGGGGCCCAGGAAGTGTTTGACATAACCGAAGCCGTGTTTTCTTATGCCCTGAAAATTGTAGTACAGAAACACCATGAACGCGAGTGCTGCGGTGAGGTTCGGGTCTGAAGTGGGAGATACGAAACCCGGGATAAGGCCGATAAGGTTTGCCGCAAGAATAAAAATGAAAAGTCCGACAAGAAGAGGGTAGTACCTTTCTGATTCATGCCCTATGACATCATCAGCAAGATTGAAAACGTATTCGAAAATGGCCTCGAAAGCGTTCTGCACGCCACCAGGAACAAGCTGTTTTTTCCTGAGCCCAAAAATGGAAACGGCAAAGAGGAAGATCCAGACCACCCATGCCATCATCAGCTGGGTCGGGATCGATCCAAGATCGTATTCGACTGCTTCGGGAATTAGAGCCATTTACTGTGTTACCTTTTCAGTTACAAAGTTGTCCGGTTTCGCGACCCTGAACATACCATAAGAAAAACCAATGGCGATGCCTGCCGCAAAGCCGAGAAGTCCGGCCTTCAATATTACAATGAAGAGAAATATCAGGGCTGCGATTAAAGGCATTCTTATGAAAAGAAGTTCAAGCATGTACCTTAACAGCGCATTCTTTCCTTCGGCGACACTTTTTACGTTAAGGTATATGAAGAAACTGTTCAGAAGCGTTACGAATATACCGGAGCACAACCCGAATACGAACCTGCTGCCTTTTATCTGAAAGACAAAACCAACGGCCAACACGACAAAAGCGATTATAATGTTAAATACCGGTTTTTTCACTTTTTCTCTTTATTGCCCTTACTATCTGAATAAAACCCGCGATCACTCCCAG
This sequence comes from uncultured Elusimicrobiales bacterium, assembly GCA_964606755.1. Lineage (GTDB taxonomy): Bacteria > Elusimicrobiota > Endomicrobiia > Endomicrobiales > CAZSIW01 > CAZSIW01. The sequence continues at coordinate 4,681 of CAZSIW010000116.1, forward strand.
CACGAAAAACACCATTGTCAGATACGGCTTTGTGCCTAAAACTTTGTCCAGCCACAGCCCAGCAAAAATACCGGTCGCCGTGGAAACCACCACAACTATGCCGAGAGAAGACGCCCATATGAGGTCGCCGTATTTGTTGCTCTTGTCTTTATTGTCCGGCTGGCCTTTAAACAAATCTTGTGCGCTCATAAATAAGAAAAAGGCGCCGATACTAACTGACGCCATTATTTAATATTTTTACCATTTTTCCAGAGTGTTGTCAATAGTATAATTTTGGCGAAATTACTCTCCTATTATTTTAACGAGCACCCTTTTTTCTCTTTTGCCGTCAAACTCGCCATAAAAGATCTGTTCCCACGGCCCGAAATCAAGTTTGCCATCAGAAACCGCTACCACGACCTCCCTGCCCATGACCTGCCTTTTTAGATGAGCATCGCCGTTATCTTCCATGGTCCTGTTGTGAAGGTACTGAGAAACCGGTTCGTGCGGAGCAAGCTTTTCGAGCCACTTGTCAAAATCGCTTATCAGGCCGCTCTCGTTATCGTTAATAAAAACGCTCGCGGTTATGTGCATCGCGTTGACCAGGCAAAGCCCCTCTTTTATCTTACTCTCTCTTAAACATTCTTCGACCTTGCCTGTAATGTTTATGTACTCTCGCCTTTGCGTGGTCCTGAAATAGAGATATTTTTTAAACGACTTCATCTGTCCTCCTTTTGTCCATTCTGTCATAAATATTCTATCTATTTATGGAGCAAAAATAAAGGGCTTGACAATCATATCACTATATTGTAATATATTGATAAAGGGATAAGAACACATGATAAATGATTTACCAAAGAAGAGCGAAATACTGAAGACTTTAGGCAATCCGGTCAGGTTAAGGCTGGTTGTTGGGCTTGTGGAAAACAAGGATTGCAATGTGAATAAGATGGCCGAGAACCTGGGCATACCACAGTCAACAGTCTCACAACACCTCAGCGTTCTTAGGCATAAAGGCATAATAGTGCCAACGAAGCGAGGCGTCGAAACATGCTATGAAGTTGTGGATAAAATGGTGTTGGATTTACTGCAACATTTGGAAAATAGTCAGGGATAATATTTTTTTAACATATACATCATAATATTAGGATATCACAATATATCAATAGCCGCTACACACGGCTTGCCGAATAGGCAGGAGGTATAACATGAGTGTTACATTGCTTGACAACGGTAGTTTCAATACGGAGGTAAAGAGCTCAAAATTGCCCGTTCTGGTGGATTTTTATGCTGACTGGTGCGGCCCATGCAGATCGCTATCACCCGTCATCGAGAAATTAGCTAAAAAATATGAGGGCAAACTGAAGGTATGCAAGATAAACGTTGATGAGGCCGATGAGATCGCTGGTACGTATAACGTATCAAGCATACCTACGGTGATGCTGTTTCAGAACGGACGAGTCGTTGACCAATTCCTTGGCGCGCTGCCCGAGCCGCTGATCGAAGATTTTATCAAAAAAAATATCTAGAGGTAACACCATGATTTTAAAAATTATTGCGGCTACCCTCTTCGGAGCATTGCTGGGCGGAGTTGCTGGATATTTTCTGCAATGTGCCGGCGGATCTTGTCCGCTGACCTGCAACCGGTGGGGTGGAGCCATAGTAGGGGCTTTAATTGCCGTTGTTTTTATTGTAAAATAGGAATACACTATCTAGCATGGAGGGAATATGAAAAAGCTTATAATGTTGATCATCCCGTTTTGTATCTTAGCCTCTGCTGTTGCGGCGGAGAAACAGACCGCCGGTATAAACTGGCTGGACAACCTTGATAAAGGCCTTGCTCTGGCCAAAACATCGAATAAACCTGTCATGGTGGATTTCTACGCGGACTGGTGCGGTTGGTGTAAAAAACTGGACAAGACGACTTACAGCGACCCTAGGGTAATCGATGGGTCTGCCGGATTCGTGTGCGTCAAAGTGAACACGGACACCGCGGACGGCAAATATTCAACCAAATACGGTGTTCAGGGTTTACCGACGATAGTTTTTCTGAGTTCGAAGGGTGAGGTCTTAGATAAAGTCGTAGGCTACAGCGACGCGGAGTCATTTTATCTGACGATGAAAAAAATCTTCAGCCCCGCGGCAAAAGACAAAACCAAATAATGGCCGGTTCGGTTGTTAGACCAGCATGCTTTCCAGATGTTTCGGCGGGAGTTCGTTC
>CAZSIW010000117.1:0-643 GCA_964606755.1 uncultured Elusimicrobiales bacterium
ACATTAGCGAAACCCAGTCGAAAGGCTTGTTCCTTATGTAGTTGAAAGACTGCCTGTACCAGAACTCTGAACTCTGATTATGGGTGAGGCTTCGTTTTTCGATCCTCTCCGCCTGCGCGATGAAATCCTGCTGTTCCACGGCTGGGTCAGTCCGCGCGAATGGCATGGGTGTATACGGCCCCTTGCAAAACCACGAGTTGCCGGTAAAAAAGTTCATCCCGCCGTGGGCTGTCGAGAGAGCGAACTCGCCGCCGACCTTGAGGTTCCTCAAAGCAACCGGCATGAGTATTAAACTGAACCCCAATATGAAAACCGCGGATTTCCTCCACATACCGATCTTTACCTTGTATATCCATAATAGGACAACGGGAACGAGTATAAGCGCGTTGGGCCTGAGATGAACGGAGAAACCGGCCATTAGCCCCGAAAGAAAAAGATACCATACCCCGCCTTCGGCGCAGAGGTAAAGCGCGAAGACGTTCAAGAAATTGACCAGAACGGTTTTAAGCAAAGTGCTCTCATAAAAAATCTCTATGGAATAAAAGAGGAAAAAGCCCATAGCAAGCAGGGCGGACGTTTCGTTAAAGAATTTTTTTGAGAGTTTGTAGACGAGCAGGCCCGTGGACCGTACGCCTTATGGCAT
>CAZSIW010000117.1:653-6866 GCA_964606755.1 uncultured Elusimicrobiales bacterium
TCATCATGAACACGCCCCTGGCCTTTCCCATCAGGTCGCCCGAGGAGATCTCCTGGGCCCACTGGTGGTAATATTTCGCGTCCAGTATGGGTTCTTTGAAAAGGAAATGGTCTTTTATCTGAAAGAAATATACCAGCCTCACGGCCAGCGACGCGACAACCAGGATGAAGAAAATTTTTTTAGTTTTTGTGCTCATTTATACCGTATGCTAAGCGCTTACAACGAGCGTTCCTATCTGTCCGCCGAAACCGAACGACAGGGACATCGCGGTCCTTACCGTTTTGTTCCTCGCTCTGCCGGGCGTGTAGTCCAGGTCGCACTCCGGGTCAGGCACGTCCAGGTTAAGCGTCGCAGGAATCACCTGGTCCCTTATGCTCAACATGGCGAACGCCGCCTCGACTGCGCCGGCCGCGCCGAGGAGGTGTCCCGTGGCTGCTTTTGTCGAAGACACCGGCACATTTTTTGCCCCGGCACCGAGAGCGTTTTTGAGGGCTATCGTTTCAATTGTATCATTTATTCTGGTCCCTGTTCCATGAGCGTTTATATAGTCAACGCTTTCGAGACCTGCCATGCGAAGCGCCATTTTTATTGTATCTGATATCTCTCTTCCGTCTTTGGAAAAAGTCAGCGCGCTTGTCGTGGAGTTAGACAGGTTCCAGCCGGCAATTTCACAGTATATCTTGGCGCCCCTCAACATCGCTTTGTCTTTACGTTCAAGTATCAGAGCCGCGGCGCCCTCGCCAATCGCAAAACCTTCTCTTTCGGCGCTGAAAGGGCATACCTTGTTCTTTGCAAGAACACCCATTTGGCTGAAACCGGCCACATAGAGCGGGTGCAAAGAAGACTCTGCCGCTCCGCACAGTACGGCATCGCAAATGCCCTGCTGTATCCAGCCGGTCCCAATGGCTATAGAAGCAACACCGGTCGCGCAGGCCGCGACGGTGTTTTCTACGGGGCCCTTGAGCATGAGTATCCTTTTTATCTGCCATCCGGTATCAGAAGCCAGGAACGCCTCGTTGAAGGCGAAACCTTCTTTTTGGAGTGCAAAAAGGTTATTCTTGCTGACGCTTAGCGTGCAGCCAAAACTGTTCACCTCTTCTATCCTTATCTGTGAGTCAAAAACCGCTTCGTTCGCCGCAAGGAATGCTATGGAGGTAAGCCTAACCTGGTCAGGTATTGGAAGGTCTTTTATCCTGGCTGTAAGGATATCGAGGTATTCCCTGTCTTTTGAAACAGCGCTTTGGCCGTTCAACAAAGAATTCCATGTCTTTTCCCTTCCAAGACCCAGAGGCGTCACCAGCCCGATACCCGTTACAACTACGCTGTTCATATTGTGTCAGGTGCCAGGTTCAAGGTGTCAGGTGTCAGAAAGGTCAAAATCTTTTCTGCAACCTGTAACCCGAAACCTTTAACCTGCCCCTTTGTTAAATTATTCTCGAATCAATATTAAACACCTGTCCGGAGACCGTCTTTAGTCCCGACAGAAATACAATAAATTTCGAAAGTTCGTCCAGACACGTTGTGGTTCCCAGCACGCTCTCGCTGCGAACCATTTCAATATAATCCGACCTTGCGGTAGAGCCCATGTCAGTCGTGTGAAAACCCGGAACAACTGCGTTCACGCACACGTTAAACCTGCCCAGCTCTTTTGCCGCTGTCTTTGTCAGCGACACAAGCCCGGCTTTCGAGGCCGAGTAGTTCGAGCACCCCTCAAGGCCGCGCAGCCCTATGATCGAAGATATGTTTATTATTGAACCGCTTTTTTGTTTCATCATAATTCTAGAACATTCTCGCATCAAAAAGAAAGGGGCGGAGAGGTTCGTTTTTATCACATCGTCCCAGTCCGCTTCCGGAAGGTTGGACACAAGCCTGTTTCTTACGATGCCGGCATTGTTTACAAGTACATCTATCGAATCGTGCTTTTCTGCTATTTTTTTTATGTTTTCTTTGACCTGAGCCGAGTCGGACACATCGAACTGGCAAAGTTCGCCCGACCCGTTCTCTTTTTCTATCTCAGCCAGCGTTTTGTTTGCCTCATCGGTATTTGATTTAAAATTGATCAATACAAAATACCCGCTCCTAGCAAATTCCAAGGAAACGGCCTTGCCTATGCCTCTTGATCCACCGGTGATCAATACTGTTTTCTTTTCCATATTTTGGGTCCTTGACTTGTTTTGTCGTTGACTTTGTCACCCCTTTGAGCCGCCTACGAATCGAACAATTTTCAGGGGTAGTCGGCGAGGACTGTCTGAGTCCTCCGGATGTCTGGCGGACGAGTTCCGCAGCCGCCTGAAAATTGTGAGCGAATGGCTCACGGGGCGCATTTCTTTTGGTGACTTTTCTTTGTGCAACCAAAGAAAAGTCACACTAGGGTGCAGGGGCGGTACAGCCCCGCAACAACTGTATCCTTATTAAATGACTTAACTAATAAATCTCTAATCCCAAATCTGAGATCATCCTCAGATCTTTCTGTATATCTCGTCCCGCGGTAGTGAGATAATTCCCTATCATCATCCCGCTGGCTCCGGCCATGAATATCCACGACTGGAGGTCTCCGAGGTTCACCTCTCTGCCGCCGCACACGGATATGTCTTGTTCAGGCAAAACAAACCTGAAAAGAGCTATTGTGCGCAATATCTCCTGGGCCGGAAGGCTTTCACTGTTCTCAAGCGGCGTCCCGGGAACGGGGTTAAGAAAATTTAAAGGCACTGAGTCCACGTTCAGCTCACTTAAGAGCAACGCCAACTCAACCCTGTCCTTGAACTTCTCTCCGATGCCGAAAAGCCCGCCCGAGCAAACCTCAAAACCCGCGTTCTTGGCGAGTCTTATAGTTTCTATCCTGTCATCATAACTGTGTGTAGAGCAAACGCTCGGGAAATAGCTTCTTGAAGTTTCAAGATTGTGGTGTATCTTGTTTATACCCGCGTCTTTGAGTTTAATGAGGATATCTTTACTAAGCTTTCCTATAGAAGCGCTGAGCACCGCGTTTTGTCCCTTGATATCTGCGGCGGTTTTGCAGAGGTCTTCAAGGTCCTCGTTCGAAAAATCATTCCCGCTTGAAACAACGCCAAAACAGCTGGCGCCGTTCTCCGAGGCATTTTTAAAACCTTCAACAATTGCTTTTCCCCCGACATAAGGATAGACCGGAGCGGCCGTCCTGTGACTTGCCGACTGCGCGCAGAAAGTGCAGTCTTCGGAGCACATGCCGGACTTCGCGTTTATTATGCCGCAGAGCCTGATCTCGTTGCCCTTGAACTTCTCCCTTATCCTGTTCGCCCAAAACAACAGTTCGTAAAAATTGACTACCTCCAGATCAAGGGCGTCGATCAGGAGCATGGGCTCGCCGTTGATCACTTTTTTTGCGATATTAGAAACCGAGTTCATGATTGTAAACCTCGTATACTCATATAATGGTTGACTATTGTATTTTACTTTTTATGGAGGGTGTTTTCAAGGCGTAAATCTGTGGAAGGGCTATTTGTTCTCTCTTAGGTCCTTGTAGTACTGGTCTATCACTTCTTTGGCCTTCGCCACGTGTTGCTGATCAACTGCGACCTTTATCGGTATTGCATTACTGAGGAAAATGTTTATCGAAACAAGATGCTCATTGACAATGGTACAGCCGATGCTGTTGGACCCGAGCAGAGACTTTATAAAATTTGCCTCGATAGAGTTGTTTGTGGTAAAGACATCAACCAGCTTGCCATTTTCAACAACTGTTTCTTCCGGCAGCACGTTGACCAGCGCGGCACCGCAGTCGTCACAACTGGTTGCCTCTTCTATATACTCCGTTCTGCATTTTGGACAATACATTTATTCTCCTACTATTATACATGATACGTTTTAAGCGGTTACTCTTCAACCCTGTATTTGACGGTCTTTTCGGCAATGACCTGCAGTTTATCTATAATGTTTATAGCTTTATCGATATTCCCCTGCATGGTCCGGTGGGTGAGCATGATGAGTGGAACGCCGTGGCGCCTTCCTGGAAGCGGTTCCTTCTGGTAAACGCTGGCTATTGAGACCTTATTTTTACCCAGTATCCCGGATATCTTTGAAAGCACGCCTGGCTTGTCCTTGACCGTAAACCTCAGGTAATAGCTTGCCTCTGATTTATTGGCAGGCAGTATCTTGAGCTTTCTTTTGGGGTCATGGGTAACATAAGGCACCTGGCCGGCCGTGCCGTTGGCGACCAGGCGGGCAAGATACATGATATCCGAAACGACCGCGCTTGCCGCCGGAAACTGGCCGGCACCTTTGCCGTAAAGAACTATGTCGCCGGAGGAATCGCCATGAATTAGGACAGCGTTGTACTCCCTGTGGACACCCGCGAACTGGTCTGACTGCGCCACGAGGCACGGCTCAACTGACAATTCGAGGAAACCGTCCTTTTCTTTCGCGGAGCCGATGAGCTTGATCGTGTAATCGAACTCTTTCTGCACAAAACTTATATCATCCTCCGAAACCTCACTTATTCCCCTGATAGAGATATCTTCCAGCTTCACCCAGCACGACCACGCCAGCGATGAAAGTATCGCGAGCTTGTGCGCGGTGTCAATGCCCTCCAGGTCGAAAGTCGGGTTTGCCTCTGCAAAACCCGCGGAGCGGGCCAGGTTGAGCGCGGCCTTGAAGCTCACGCGACGCCTGGACATTTCGCTCAACACGTAGTTGGTAGTGCCATTAAGTATGCCCGATATCTTCTCGATCTTATTTGCCGCGAGACCCTCGTTTAAAACCTGTATCACGGGTATAGCTCCGCCCACCGAGGCTTCGAAATACACCAGTTTCTGTTCCTGTTCCGCGGTGGTGAATATTTCGTCCCAGTACTTGGCAAGGGCGGCCTTGTTGGCGGTAACTATGTGTTTGCCGGCCTTCATAGCCTCGATTATGATCTTTTTCGCGGGGTCGTAGCCGCCGATAAGCTCGACTATTATGTCGATGTCTTCGCGGTTTATGAGCTCCTGGTATTTGTTGGTATAAAATATGTCTTTGTTCTCGATCGGCCTTATGTCGCAGATGCCGCCCACTTCTATCTTTGTGCCGGACTTTTTTTCGATCTCCTCGCAGTTCTTCTCGAGGATCTTCACCACGCCGCTTCCAACGGTACCGTAACCGATAAGGCCTATCTTAACCGAGTTCTTCATACGATTATCCCTTTTTAAACCCATTGCAAATTTCAAATATCAAAATTCAAATTTGCTGTTAGCTAAGTATTGAATGAGTTTTTAATTTTGCAATTTGCATTTTGCACTTTGCAATTATAGTTATCCTTTAAGCAGTTTCTTTATTCTTAGCAAAGCGTCGTGAAACCTGTTGTCGTGGGTCACAAGCGATATCCTCACGTAGCCTTCGCCGCACGCTCCGAAAGCCCTGCCCGGCGAAACCACTATGCCAGTTTCCTTGAGCAGCATCTCCGAAAAAGCCATGGAATCCATCTGTTTGAACTTATCCGGAAGCGGGGCCCAGAGATACATCGAACCCTTTGTCTTGTCAACGTTCCAGCCGGCCTTGTTCAAGCCTTCTGCGAACTTGTGCATTCTTTTCTGATAAACGAGCGCCTGCTGTTTCACGCCATCCTGCGGCGCCTCTAGAACGGCGGTAGCGCCCAGCTGTATGAAAGTGGCGACGCCGTAATCCATATAGGACTTGAGCTTTTCCAGCGGGTAAACGAACTTTTTCGGCCCGCAGACCCAGCCTATGCGCCAGCCGGCCATATTGAACGTCTTTGAGAACGAGTGGAACTCAACGGCAACGTCCCTAGCACCCGGGATCTCGAATATTGATGGGGCGACATAGCCGTCAAACGTTATTTCTGAGTAGGCGTTGTCATAGACCAGCAATATCTCGTATTTTTTACAAAACTCAACGGCCTCCACAAGGAACTGCCTGTCTTCCACCACAGCGGCGGTCGGGTTGTTGGGGTAGTTCAGAAATATAAGCTTCGCTTCCCTTGCAACCTCTTCTGGTATGGATTTAAAATCCGGAAGCCACTTGTTTTCCCTGAGCAGAGGAACGGAATGCACCCTTCCGCCGGCAAGGACAACCCCGTTATAATGTACAAGATAGGCCGGGTCACAAACTAGCGCCAGGTCGCCGGGATCAAGGTAAGCCATGCAAAGATGAGCAATGCCTTCCTTGGAACCTATAAGAGCCACGACCTCGTTGTCAGGGTCGAGGTTTACGTCAAAACGGTTTTTCATCCAGCCGGCAACA
>CAZSIW010000118.1:0-6803 GCA_964606755.1 uncultured Elusimicrobiales bacterium
TCAGCCAGATGACGTCCAACCTCAAGAACCTCTCAAGCGTTGCCGAAAAGATCGCTGACGGGAACCTGGTGACCACTATCCGCACCCATTCCGAGAACGATGTGCTCGCGAACGCATTCTCAAGGATGATAAACAACCTTAAAAATCTTGTAGGGACGGTCGTGCAGTTGTCCAATACGACCCACCATTCGGCAAGCAACATGGCGCACACCACCAAACAGGCGAACCAGACGATGTCGCAGGTGCAGAACTCAATACAGCAGATAGCCTCTGCGATCAACCAGGTGGCAAGGAGCGCGCAGGGCATTTCAATACTCGTCCAGAACACGAACAAGGTCGTAGACGCCGGCAGCTCTAACATCGCGAAAGTTATAGATAAGTTCAACGCCGTGCAGAACACCATCGAGACCACGGGCAAATCAATCGGTAAACTTAACGAACGATCACAGGAGATATCAGAAATCGTGGGCCTTATCACCAAGATAGCCGACCAGACCAACCTTCTCGCTCTAAACGCAGCGATAGAAGCCGCCAGAGCCGGCGAGGCCGGCAGGGGCTTTGCAGTCGTAGCAGATGAGGTGAGAAAACTTGCCGAATCCTCCAGCAATTCAGCAGATAAAATATCCCAGATCATCAAAGAGATACAGACAGACACCGGGAACGTTGTCAGCTCTTCGCAGAACTCACTTGAGGAAGCGAAGGTAGTGCTAGCCCTGGCTGACAAGATGAGGACCGGCTACAACGAGATAGTGGAAGCCATAAAAGGAATGAACCAGCAGGTTGAGCAGATAGTCGCCACCTCTGAAGAAACTGCGGCGTCGGCAGAAGAGATAACCGCGGGCACTGAAGAACAGACGGCGGCGATCACCGAAATAGCCACCAGCGCGCAGGGAATGGCCGAACAGGCAAAAACTCTCAAAATGGAAATAGGCAAATTCAAGGTCTGATAAAACCGCTGAAACCGTTAATCTTCTAAGATGAAAATTATTGTTTCAGAAATAAAAATATACCATGGAAGACAAGAACTTCTATTTCAACAAATTGCTCGATTATATCCAGAATAAGCTCAATATTAATTTAAGACAATATAATGAACCATATATCCGAAGACGGCTCAACTCGCGGCTGATATCGTACGATCTTGAGCCTAACGATTATTCAAGGTATTTATCAATTCTTGAAACGAACAAAGACGAGATAAGAAAGCTTTTTGACGCTCTGACAATAAACGTAACGAAGTTCTTCAGGGACACGGATCTTTGGCAATTCCTCAAAAGTGATGTTTTCCCGAGAATGCTGCGTGAAAAGAAGGAACAGGGAGCGTCCAATATTTCCATATGGTCCTGCGGGTGCGCTTCAGGTGAAGAACCCTATTCAATCGCCATATTGTTCAAAGAACTGCTGAAGAACTACTCGGCCTTAAAAGTGGAGATAAACGCCACTGACATCGATGAGACATCGATTATCAAGGCAAAATCCGGGATATATGACGCTCATGCGCTTGAAGACATGCCAAAGGAATATGTTGAACGCTATTTCAACAACGTAGAGGGCGATGTGTTCAAGCTGGATCCTTCGATCAAGCAGATGGTCAATTTCGGGAAACACAATTTCTTCAACGACCCCCCTCCGGTGAAGAATCTTGACATGATATTCTGCAGGAATGTGATCATATATTTTACACCAGATTCAAAGGGGAAGCTCGTTTCAACTTTTTTCAACAACATGGCGGAGCACGGCTGGTTCACGCTTGGTGAATCTGAGATACTTTTCTCGAACCACATGAGATACCACTTTTACCTGTATGACGAAAAGAAAAGGATATACAGGAAGGAAAGAAGAAAAAATCAGGTAAAAGTCGAAGTTGAAAAAAGAAAAAACTGGTGGTACGGCTACGCGCCGAAATAGATTCCCCTTGATAAATATAGCGAAAAGGTGTATTTATTATATATCCGTGAAATATCAAAACGACTAAAAGGAGCCGAAAACAAATGGCTAAAATTCTTGTTGTAGACGATTCCAAGTTCATGCGCCTGACCCTGAAGAATTTTCTTGAAAAAAACTCAAACAACGCGCACCAGGTGGTCGGAGAAGCCGAGAATGCGAAACAGGCGGTTGAGAAATTCGCCGAGCTAAGACCCGAACTCGTAACAATGGACATAATTATGCCCGAAGAATCAGGGCTCGAAGCCGTTAAAAAAATAATGACCATTAACCCTTCCGCTATCATTATAATGGTCTCGGCCATGGGCCAGGAGAAAATAGTGGAAGAAGCGCTGGCCCTGGGCGCGCAGGCTTTCGTTACCAAACCCATAAAACCCGATGAACTGCTTGAAACGATCGAAAAAGTACTGGGCAACAGGAAAAAATAGGACAGATAATGATCAAGGTACTCATTGTAGACGATTCTAATTTCATCAGGAAAACCATAAGACAGATGCTTTCGTATGACCACGAGATAGAGGTCATTGACGAGGCAGGCGACGGCCGCGAAGCCATTGAAAAGACGATAGCCCTTAAACCAGACGTAATAACGATGGATATAATAATGCCCGGCATTGACGGCGTCTGGGCGCTTGAAGAGATAATGAAGCAAAGGCCCACGCCTATAATCATCCTGAGTTCAGTGGGCCTCAGCGCGTCCGATATCATACAGGAGTCCTTCTCCCTGGGCGTGGTAGATATAGTCACAAAACCTGAAGGACCGCAGAACATACCTATTATAAGCAAAGAACTCATTGAAAAGGTAAAGGCGGCCTCTAAGGTCGGACGGCTGAGGCTGTTGGAATACAAGACAATATCAGCCGCCAAGAAAAAGACTTTCTCCCATATGAAGGCGCACCAGGTCGTAGTCATTGTGACATCGGCCGGAGGGCCGCCCTCTCTTTATGAGATCATTTCAAAATTTTCGGAAAAATTTTATGCGGGAGTCATCGTTGCACAGCATCTGCCGTCAAATTTTCTTGATTCTTTCACATCGCACATACAGAAGATGACGTCTATGCAGGTAAAGATCGCCGACAAAGGGGACCTCCTGTTTTCAAGAAGGATTCTATTTTCCCCCACGAACGCGACGCTTGAACTGCACCAGACAAAAAAGGGCGCTCTGGTAGACATAGTTGATCACAAAACAAGGCTGCAGCCCGACATCGACAAGGTGATAATTTCCTGTGCGAACGTTTTTAAGTCAGCTACCACGCTGGTAGTCCTTTCCGGCCTCGGCAGCGACGGGGTCAAGGGAGCCGAGGTTGTTAAGAAATACGGCGGAAAGGTGATCGTAGAAGACAAAGCGACAGCCGGTATATATGTGGGGATGCCTTTGAGCGTGGTTAAGTCCGGCTTTTACGACACTACCTGCCCGTCATACGGAATAGCGGAAATGATCGAAAATATTTTGAGCAACAAAACCAACGCCGTGGCACCTAAAAATTCGCTTGTCAAAGGGATCGTTCTTAGGGCGATCGTGTCTTTCCTGCGCACAAAATGCGCTCCTGAAGATTATTCAAGCGTCATGGACGCTCTTTCAGAAGCCTCCAGGAACGCGCTCACGAACAGCCTGAATGCATATAACTATTACCCTCTTGAAATCTATTACGAGATAACTGATACCATAAATAAGAGCTGCTCTGAGAAGAATAAGAACATCATAGATGATCTTGCCATGAGCATCGTCCAGGAATGTTATTTTATGTACAAGCAGGGTTTCCCGGTCGCGAACCCGGAAAACTTCATCAGTTTTATCCCAACTTTTCAGAAAGTGATATTTCCTGGAGACAGCTGGGAAGTCCTCTCCATCTCGAACGATCAGAAAAGAGCAGAACTGATAGACCACAACGACACCTTTAACGATAACAATATACAGTTGTTCGCAAAAATGACCTGCGGATGGCTGAAACATCTGTTTGTCCTGGCCGGCTTTTCAAGCAGGGACTGCAGGGTTGAACAAGGCGCGGACCAGAAGGGGCAGTTCATTAAGTGCACTGTTTCCTGGAATTAACAAAGAGGGACTCATTATATGGATGAGATGGACCTATCCCAGTTCAAAGACGTGTTTGTACAGGAAGCAAGAGAACATCTTGTATCTTTGAATTCAGCTGTTGTCGAGCTGGAAAAAAACCCTGACAACAAAGAGATGATAAACCAGATATTCAGGGCCGCCCATACGCTTAAAGGCATGTCTGCGACGATGGGTTTTGACAAACTTACGAGCCTGGCGCACCGGATGGAAGACGTCCTTGACAAGTTTCGTAAGGGCGAGATGCGCATCAAGAAAGAAGTCCTCGACATCGTCTTTAGATGTTTTGACGTCCTTGAAAAACTTGTAGACGAGGTGGACAACGATGTAAAAGACTCGAAAATCGATGTCAACCCGCTCATCGAAGACCTTAATAATCTTCTTACAAAAAAAGATTCAGGATCGGCACCCCAGGCAACGGCGGAAAAAAAAAGCCCAGTAAGTGAGCCGAAAGCGGAACATGCCGCGGAAGCCGACCCAGCCAAGGGTCCGGAAGAACAGGATTCACAGGCTCTTTCGAAAAAGGTGCAAACGAGCATCAGGATCAATATTTCGTACCTGGACACCATGATGAACCTTGTCGGGGAAATGGTCATAAGCAAATCCCAGCTCGAACAGATAGGCTTCAAGCATAACATAGAGGAACTTAATGAGGCGCTTCAGCAGTTTGACAGGATAGCGATAGAGCTTCAGGAGGCGGTGCTCAAGACAAGGATGGTAACGCTGTCCCAGATCTTCGACAGGTACCCCAGGATGGTCAGGGATCTTTCGATGAAACTCAATAAAGAAATCGAGTTTGATATAAGCGGCGCCGACATAGAGATCGACCGGCTGCTGATCGATGAGATAAACGAGCCGCTGCTGCACCTTTTAAGAAATGCCATGGACCACGGCGTGGAGACGCCCGAAGAAAGGATCGCGGCAGGGAAGAAGGCGAAAGGAAAGATAGGCCTGAGCGCGTCCAGGGAAAGGGGCTATATCTCTATAAAGGTGACCGATGACGGGAAGGGGCTCGACCCAGTTATACTGAAACGGAAGGCCATCGAAAAAAACATCATCACGGAAGAAACGGCAAAAGGATTGACTGATGAGGATACATACATGCTGATATGCGACCCCAGGTTCTCAACGGCGGAGCAGGTAAGCGACATCTCAGGCCGCGGGGTCGGCATGGACGTGGTCAAAACCGCCATGGAATCCATAAACGGGCATCTGGTGATAGAGTCACAAAAGGGCCTCGGGACAGCGTTCACCGTCAACCTTCCTTTGACGATGGCGATAATCTCCGCTCTTCTGGTAGCCGTTGGCAATGAAGTTTATGCGGTGGCACTCAATAACATAACGGAGATAATCTCTTTCGCGGACGCGACCGTAAAAAGCGTAGGCACAAAAGAGGTAGTGGTTTTGCGAGACGAAGTTTTGCCTCTAATAAGGCTCTCTGAAAAGCTCAGCATAGCGGCGGCCGAACACAAGGACGGGACCCTGCCGGAGCACCATTCCAAGGGTTTTATCCTGAGGGTTGAAAGCGGAACAAGGACGGCCGGTCTTCTAATAGACAACTTCATCGGAAGAAAAGAGATAGTGATCAAATCCCTCTCGGGTATAACAAAACGCTCTAAGGGCTTTTCAGGCGCGACGATACTTGGGGACGGATCAGTCGTACTTATAATAGATGTGGGATACTGGGTATAACTGTAAGACAATTTCGAAAAATGTCAAAACGACAACAAAGCAATTTGAAAATATATTTTTCAGGAAACTACAATGAATGATTTTAGATTCTCGTTAGACATCGGCACACGCAAAGTGGCGGCTTTTATCACCTCCAAACAAGGCGATATGCTTGAGACCGTCCAATACAGTATTATCCCCCACAAGAGCCGCGCCGTGCGCGCCGGACAGATCCATGACATAGATTCCGTAGCACAGATCGTCACCGAGATAAAAAACAATCTCCAGAATAACATGGGTTTTGAGATAAATAAGGTTTCCACCGCGATAGCTGGCAGGAACCTCAAAACCTTCCGTTCTACGGGAACGCTCAAGTTCGATTCCCCTAAAGAAATAAATGACTCGGACCTGAAATCGGCCGAGCTCTCGGCGATACAATCCGTCCTTACAAACCTGGGCGACGAGATGGAAAGCTATTATTTTGCCGGGCACACGACCGCCAGGTGGGAGATAGATGGGGAGTTCATTTCTCATCCTCTCGGACACTTCGCGGGCGAGCTCAAGGTGGAGCTCATTTCGACCTTTCTGCCCAGGCGCGTGCTCGAAAGCCTGTTCTCGGTGCTAAAAAAATCAGGCCTTGAATTATCATATCTGACCCTTGAGCCGATAGCCGCGTGCGAGTCGGTGCTGCCTGAGAACATGCGCCATATACCGATCATCATGATCGATATAGGGGCAGGAACATCCGATGTAGCCATGATATCGAAAGGCAACGTGCAGGATTTCGCCATGATCCCCACGGCGGGTGACTTTATAACGGAATCTCTCTGCAGCGAGCTGCTTGTCGACTTTAATGAAGCAGAGAACATCAAAATAAAGGCCGGCAACACGCTTAAAGCCGGCGCAAATTCAGGAGAAATCATTTCCTACACCGACATATTCAATAGACAGCACTCAAGCCCGGCCGAGGAGATAGCAGCCAGAATCAGGCCTGCGATCAAACAACTGTCCGATGAGATAGCCACCGAAATAAAAAAATCCGAGTTTTCCAGATCACATACCAATTTTGCGGTGGTGCTCGTGGGCGGCGGAGCTCTAACACCATTTATCGACCTGG
>CAZSIW010000119.1:0-6713 GCA_964606755.1 uncultured Elusimicrobiales bacterium
AAGGATGGAGCTTATCCTTTTTGGCGCGGGAATATCGGTTTTCTACTATAAAGTGTTCCTTAGGAAACAGCTTAGCCCCATTATGCTGGCCGGTATATTGTTTGTTCTTGGTTATTCGGTGTTCCTGTTCCTTCCTGTAAGGAGCTCTGCCGGGCCGATGCTGGACTGGAACCACCCATCTGACCTGGCCAGGTTCTGGGGGTCAATCACGAGAAAAACACATGGGGGTACGCTAGACCTCGTTTCTGAAGGCTACGCGGCCGGGGAAAATTTCGTAGTATGCATGACATTCTATCTAAAGCATCTCCTTGAGGGTTTTTTCTACATCGGCCCCCTGCTTGCTTTGGCGGGGACAGTGGTGCTGTTCAGGAAGAACAAACTAATTTTCTGGTCGCTTGCAACGGCTTGGGCGTTGTCAGGGCCATATTTCATTTATAAGGCGAATATGCCGCCGAACCCGCACGCTCTGGCTATCCTTGAGGCGCATTTTATCCTGCCGAACGTTGCGTTGGCTATATTTATGGGTATAGCGATAGGGGCTGCGGAGAGGTGGGTAAATAGGAAATTCAATATTGTTAGCCAGTGCTCCAGTTCACCAGTTTGCCAGTTAAAAACTGGACAACCGGCTAACTGGCTTAACTGGCGAACTAACTTAGTTTTTGCCGTTGTTTCAATCTTGTTTTTATTGAACTTCTCAAAGCAATTGCCGGACCTGAACAAAAGGAATAGTTTCTTTTCTTATGATTACGCAAAGAACGTTCTGCGCTCGATGCCGATAGGTTCGGTGCTGGTAATGAAAAAAGACGTCCAGCTTTTTGCTTTGTGGAACCAGAAGATCGTAGAAGGAAAGAGGCCGGATTTGGCTGTAATAAGTCAGGGTCTGTCGGGTTCAGAGTGGTACCAGAAAACGTGGAAGCCCTTTTCAAACGATGTCGGGTTGGGGCCTCTCCGGAATGAAGCCGAATGGGTCAATTTTTACCGCTATAACGCAAAACGAAAAACATATTTTTCTATGGACTGCGATTTTGAGGGCGGGTCAAAGTTCGATCTCATCCCCGCTGGCCTGGCTGTGGGGCTCAATGAGAAAAACGGGCCGGGCACCCCCCTAATAACTAACAGGTCTAAACCGGACCTGACCGCGCAGACCCTTCTTGACCAGATATATGTTTACCGCGGCAAATATCACTACGGAGCTTATAAAGAGTTTTTCACGCCCGACCTTATTGACGACTACTCAAAGGCCTGTTTTCAGCTGGGCATGCATTTTATGGGAGAAAAGAATTATGAGCTCTCAAGGACGTATTTCAGGAGAGCGCTCTATCTGAACCCGCTGTTCCCTGTCGCTTCTTCTAACATTTCGTTCTCGTACTATGCCCAGAACGATTTTCGCCAGGCTCTGAACGCGTATTCGCTGACCACAAAGCAGTATGTGCACTATATTAAGGAAGCTGTAGATTACAACGCCAAACCCGAACTTATCTCAGCGCTTACCAGGGAGTACTCCGATGCTTATATGTCCCTGGGTGTCTGCGCGGAACGGCTCGGCCTCGATAGCGAGGCAATAGAAGGATACGGCAACGCTATAACGGTCTGGCCTGGGAATTACAGCGCATATTTCAACAGGTCTGTCGTTTACTGGAAAAGGAAAGACTGGGATTCGGTGATCCGCGATCTTGAGACCGCGATAAAGATAAACCCGAACTTCAGCGAGGCCGGCATGTACCTGGCGAAAGCAAGGCAGATGGTGGGGAAACGATAGTATATGAAATTCAAAAATCAAATATCAAAGATCAAAATTATTGTGTCCCGCCCAGGCGGAACTGATTTAAGGAAATTGTAATGAAAAAAGTCTATATAGTTGCCATAGCTGGTTTATTCGCAGTGCACCTTGTGATGGGTGTGCTTACCATCAGGGCTAACTCCCCGACCTACGATGAACACGTTCATTTGACGGCGGGATATTCGTATCTCCGGACCGGCAATTATTACATGAACGTGCTGGACCACCCGCCGTTCGCCGAAATGTGGGCGGCTCTGCCTCTGTTGTCCATGAACCTTACTTTTCCTTCCAGCCATCCTTACTGGGAAGAGATATTCAAATACCAGTACGCGTTTGCCGATATTTTTATGTACAAGAACAGGGTTGACGCCGAAAAAATGCTTAACTCGGCAAGGATGATGATACTGCTATTTTCTTTGGCTCTCGGCGCGCTCATATATATGTGGACAAGCCAGCTATATGGGCGGGACGCGGGGATAATCGCTCTTGCGCTGTGGGCTTTCTCTTCCACCTTCCTTGCTCATGGAACGGTAGTGACCACTGATATGGCGCTGACGTTGTTTTATTTCATGTCGATGTACGCGTTCTGGCGTTTCATTAAAGGGCTGGAGCTAAAAAAACCGAAAGTGGCGAACACCGTTCTCCTAGGTCTTAGTCTGGGACTTCTTCTGGCGTCAAAATATTCTTCGTTCATTATATTCGGTGTGATAGGCATAATAGCGTTTTGGTACGTCTACACAAAGAAGATTGATTCAGAGAAGCTTGTTTTTCCTGCGATAGCGTGTTTCGTTGTCATCTTTTTCGTGCTTGAGTTCGTGTTCCAGTTCAACCCACTGGGAACCTATTACTGGCTCGGGATGAAGAAGGTGTTGTCGGGAGTCGCGACCGGCAGGTCTTCGTTCCTGATGGGCCGGCATTCGGTGACTGGCTGGCTGTATTACTTCCCGGTGGCGTTTCTTATTAAGACACCGATACCTATGCTTGTGCTTCTTGCTTCAATTGTGTTCGCCAGAAAAATGTGGAACAGGGAGAACCTGTTATTTCTTGCGCTTCCCGCCGCCGTGTATTTCGCCGCCGGTTGTTACGCAAAGGTCAATATCGGCCACAGACACATAATGCCGGTGTATCCGCTTCTTATGGTTCTGGCTGGGGGATGCGGCGCGGAGCTGTTCAAAGGCAGGCTAAAGTATGTGCTGGCGGCTCTGCTTGTATGGTACGCGGCTTCGGCAATAAGGGTTCATCCGTGGCATCTTTCTTATTTTAACGAATTTATAGGTGGCCCGAAGAACTCCTACAAGTATATGACGGATTCAAACGTCGACTGGGGAAACGGGCTGAAGGAACTGGGCAAATATCTTAAGGGGCAGGGTGTCTCTGGTGTTTATATGTGTTATTTCGGGACGGGGGACCCGCATTATTACGGCATAAAGTACCGCCAGATAGGTTTCATTGATAATATCAGCTACCAATACTCGGACGGCCTTAGGAAAGACGATGATATAGATTTTTCAAAAGAAAAGAAGGTATTGTTCTGTGTCTCTGAGACGAACCTTCAGGCCACCTACTATGCCGACAAAGATGTGTTCTCGTGGATGAAGTCCGTGCCGCCGGAAAAGATAGTGGCGAATTCTATATTTGTATATGACCTGACAAAATATCCGGATAAATACAAGATGTTTAAAATGACGTTTGGGATTAAAACATGACGTGTTGGAAAATTGAGAAATTTGTGTTGCTGAATTTAAATTTTGTTGGCCAGTGTACCAGTTAACCAGTGCGCCAGTTAGAAACTGGACAACTGGCGAACAGGCTTAACTGGCGAACTTTTATGGAAACAATATATTCATTCATTTCTAAAGTCAGAAAAAGGATGCTCGTTTCAGGAATACTGAGGGTTGTGCTGTCGTGCGCGTTTTTGGCAACGGCTATGCTGGTCGTTTTTGTACTCTGTGACTACTTTTTCCAGCTTAAACTTTTCTCAAGGAGAATGTATTTCAACGTAACCTTGATCGTCGCGGCGCTGGCTGCGACAAAAGAGATATTCCGGCTCGTCAAAAAGCTGGGTTACAACAGTGTCATCTCGGACATCCAGCAAAAACTGCCTTTGCTCAAGGACAACCTCTTAAGCGCGCATGAGTTTATGATAGGAAAGAGCAAGGGTTCTCAGGCCAAAGGTATATCAGATGAACTTGTAGTGGGACATATAAATTCGGTAGGCGAGATCTTAAAAAACAGCTCAGCCTATGAAATACACTCCGTAGCTAAAGAGACCGCGGGATATCTCAAAGTGTTTTTGGCAGCCGCTGCTGTCTCCGTGTTGCTCATGAGTTCAGCCGGGATGAGATACTCTTGCAAGCGGATCATATTTTCCTACAGGCTTTCGGATTGGGGAAAGTATTTTACCGTTGAGCCGCGCGACCTGAAGGTGGTCAATTCCTCAAGTGTCGAGATAAAGGCTAGGGGCACAAAACTGCTGAAGGGCAGCCCTGTCGTAAACACCAGACTTGGAAATGAGAATTGGTCGAGGTACGAAATGGAGCGCGGGTCGAACGGGGAATATAATTTCGAAGTGAGGTCAGTCACCGAACCTCTGGAGTATTATGTCGCATGGGGAGAGTGGGAAAGCGATGCCTATAAAATTACCCCTGTCCAGTACCCGAAACTGGGCGATTTTGCGGTTAAGTATATTTATCCGTCTTACACCCATATGCCCGAACAGCTTCAGAAAGGAGATCCGGCTGTGGCAGGGCTGTTCGGTACACGCGTAGAGGTCTCAGCCGAGGCGACGCAGGATATACTGGGCGCCGAGGTCGTGTTCGACGGCGGCCAAACATCAAAAGTTGCCTTAGATGGTAAGAAGGTGAAAACCTCTTTCAGGCTTGATAAGCAGCAGGAATATTATTTTAAAATACAAACCGCAGAAAACCTGGTGGACCCCGACCCGCCGAAATACAGAATATCGATAGTAAAAGACAGTCCGCCTTCTATAGAGCTTATCTCTCCAAAGGAGGATATAGTTGCGGCAGCTGACGCGACCGTGCCGCTCGTATATGAGGTGAGCGACGATTTTGAGGTGGCAAGTGTACGTCTTGTGACAAGGAAAGGGGCCGAGGCGCCAAAAATAACCGAAATAAGGGCTCAACCCGTCGCGAACGGCGTGTACCAGTACGACCTTAAACTGTCCAGATACGATCTTGCCGAGGGTGAAAAGATCAGCTATTACATCGAGGCTTTCGATAACGATGTGATAACCGGGCCCAAGTCTTCTTCGACCAAACCGCTGTCTGTGGAGGCGATGAATTACGAGAAGAAGCATCAGGACATCGAGGAGGGCCTGAAGACGCTGAAAGACTCGCTGTTGGACGTCCTTGCCGACCAGACCGTGGCAAAACAGGAGACGGAGGGGCTGCAGAACAATTTTTCGACTTCTACCTACAGCTCAGCTCTCTCAAAGCAAAAAGACATAAAAAGTAAAATGAACGACCCCGTCGCAAAACTTCAGGACCTTCTCGGCGCTATGGAAAATGATCCGGGAACGGACCTTTCGACCTACAGCGAATACAAGGGGCTTGAAGACCATATGAAACACATGAAAGACGGAATACTGGAAAAGGCCGAGCGGTCGCTCGGTGATAAAGATATTGGCGAAGCGCTCAAGGACCAGAAAGAGGCGATAGCGAACCTTGAAAAAATGAGCCTGCTGGCCGAAGACATCTGGCAATACCAGAAGATGAGGGACATGATGGACTCCGGTTCCAAGCTCAGCGACCTGGGAAAGGACCTGATGGGCCAGGTCTCCTCAAAATCCTCGCCGGATGAGCTGAAGAAAACGCTCGACAAGATAGACGGGTTGTTCAAAAAAATAGCCGATCAGCTCTCAAAAATGCCGAAAGACCTGCCGGAGGATTTCGTCAATTCACAGGCGGTCAAGAACATCGATATGGCGAAAAGCCAGGACCTGATGAAGAAGCTCAACGACGCGGTTTCTGCGGGCCGGTGGGACGAGGCCGGGGAGCTTGCAAAGGAGCTCGAAAAACAGCTTGATAGCCTTATGAAAACATTCGATGAGGTAGGCAATGATATCGGCTTCTCCAGCGGCGCTTCGGAGAAGAAGTCATCAAAGATAAACGAAATGACAAAAGCACTTCAGGGAATAATCTCAGGCCAGCAGGATATGAACCAGCAGATGGACGTAATGGACGGCGTAAGAAGAAAGAACGTGTTCGCAAAACAGGAGAGCATGTTAAAGGAGCTCGCGGCGCGGCAGAGAGAGGTGATCGCCGGCTCAAATAAGATGTTTGCGAAACTCTCGCGCTTCGGTTTCTATTACGATACGGCAAGGATAAGCGACCTGATGAAAAGGGTTTTGGACGAATTCGAATCCCAGAGGGCTTACCACTCCCAGAATTATCTTACCGATATCATCACCACGCTTTCTGTATGGGAACAGGCTGTTAAAGAGGCTGAGACTGTAGAGATGATAAAGTACGTCAACGACAGGGAAAAGAGCATACTCGAAAAACTAAAGGCGCCGGTAACAGATGACGTGTTCTCTCAACAGGAAAAATCGAAGCTGGGCGAGCTTTCGGGAAAACAGAAAGAAATAGCGAAAACAACGGATTCCCTGAGGCATTCCATGGAAGAGTTTTTAAGGACAAGCACCGCTATCGAGCCGGAAGTTTTTGAGAACATGTATGACGCCGCGCGGCAGATGGACTCGGCCTCGGGAAGCCTGTCTGCGTCTGACAGTTCAAAGGCGCTTGAATCCGGTCACAGGGCGCTGGAGCTGCTGCTAAAAGGGCAGGAGGGGATGTCGGAATCTGGCGGGAAGATGTCGTCAGAAGGTTCGGGCGCCGGCAAGCCGAAAGGAAGCGTGATGGGATCAAAGGTTAACGGGATGACGGGAATCAGGGTTGAGCCGGTGAAACTGCCG
>CAZSIW010000120.1:0-6670 GCA_964606755.1 uncultured Elusimicrobiales bacterium
AGCAAATCACCTTTTGTGGAAGCATATCATACGCTTAGGACTAACCTTAAACTATCAATAATGAAAGAACCCGGCAAGACACTGGCGTTCACTAGCGCCGGCATAGGCGAGGGAAAAACCCTGACCTCGTCAAATTTCGCCTTGGCGGCCGCGCAGTCCGGTATAAAAACCCTGCTCCTTGAAGCCGACCTGAGGAGGCCCTCCCTTCACTGGCTGTTCGGCCTTAACAGAGGTCCCGGGTTCACGGACTGCATCATAGGAACCAGGAAATGGCAGGATGTGGTAAAAACAACCACCGATCTGCTCATGAGCGACATAGGCACGGAAAAGATACTCGCTATACCGGGCATAGAGAACCTTTCCATAATAACTTCCGGCCCCATGGTGAACAATCCGATAGACATACTCAACTCTCCGCTAACATCGCAGATGTTGAGCGAGATGAAAAATACGTATGAACTTATAATTCTGGACTGCCCTCCCGCCCTGCTTTTTGCCGACGCGTTGATAGTGGGCTCTCACGTGGACGGAGCGATAATAGTTTACCAGGTGGGAAAGATGGCCAGGAACGCGCTCAAACGCACGAAAGACCAGCTGGTTAACGTAAAAACACCACTTCTGGGCGTAGTCCTCAACAACGTCAAGACCGCCGAGATCGGGTCTTATTACGGCTACGGCTATTATTATTCCTACAAATACTACAGCAAAGAAAGTGGAGATTCCAAAACAGCGTGAATGAGAATGTTAAGTACTACATAGTCCTCGCTGTTCTTGCGGTTGTTTTGATAAGCATTGGAAACTTATCAAGCACGGCCCCGTTTTTAGTTTTTGCCTTTTTGGCATCGATAATCGTCGCATTTATCACATTTCAGAAACCCAGGCACGGCCTTGTAATACTTGTATTTTCGATGCTCCTTTCTCCCGAGATCGGCCTTGCCGATGTTCCCGGCCACGCGGTATCGTTAAGGATCGACGATATACTCATCGTAATAGCTTTTATAGCGTGGCTAGCTTACACCGCAGTCGATAAAGACTGGAAAGGTTTTGTAAAAACACCTCTTGATAACCCGCTTATTTTCCTTCTTGTTTTATATGTCGCAAGCACAGCCATCAATATGATGTT
Organism: uncultured Elusimicrobiales bacterium; assembly: GCA_964606755.1. Lineage (GTDB taxonomy): Bacteria > Elusimicrobiota > Endomicrobiia > Endomicrobiales > CAZSIW01 > CAZSIW01. The sequence goes on from CAZSIW010000120.1 coordinate 1,124, forward strand.
CGGAAACGTGAAACCCGTTAAGGGTTTCTTTTATTGTTTAAAATATATTGAGTATATAATTCTCTACTGGATGACCTGCAACATCATAGCGACCGATAAAGACGTCACAAAATATCTCATCGCCGCGCTTATAACGTGTATAATAGTGACCCTGTTCGCTTATTCCCTGATCGGAACCCAGCCCAGAGTCTACGCGCCGTTCGATAAAATAGGCGGCGAACCCGCTTCGCTGGGCGGGTACTACCTGGTCATCTACCCTGTCTTGTTCGCATTCCTGCTGCACTCGGAAACGATAATCCAGAGAATATTTTTTTCCGGACTTATACTTTTTTTATTGCCCACGTTCATAATGACGCAGTCCAGGGCGTCCTATCTTGCGTTTGTCCCGATGCTGACTACCATGTTCATCTTTTCCAAAAAAGGCCGCGCTCTGCTGGCCATCTCGTCAATACTCGGCGTACTTCTGTTCCCGATAGTATTTCCGACCCTCTATTCGACCATGATGCTGCGTGTCGGTGACACATTTACCGCGGGCCACGGTGAACAATTCCATGAAGTCGGGATCGGAGGAAAGACAATAACCGACCAGTCGGCTCTTGAGCGAATAGAAAGCTGGAAGTTAGTGATGAGCAACAGATACTTTTCAAAAAACCTGATGACGATTTTTTTCGGCAACGGGGTTACCGGCATCGGATTTAAAGAAGGGCAGTTTTTCCTTTTGATCGGGGAGCTCGGCATATTCGGAGTTCTGGCGTTCTACTGGACGCTTATTAAAATAACCTCCTACAGTTACAAAGCATATAACGCGGTTTCGTCCATGGAACTAAAAAGCCTTTCTATGGGGTTGATGTGCTGCGTAGTCGCGCTGATCTTTCAGTCGCTCACTACCAACACGTTCATTATCGTCAGGATAATGGAACCGTTCTGGTTCCTTTCGGCTATAGTAATGACCGCGTGGGAAAATTCCGCGGGAGAAGAAAAATTATTGTCTTCAGTAAAGACAGCTTAACATTCAACACCTCAAACGGGGAGCAATTCCACGCTAAAAAAAAGTAAACGTTTTACGCTTCTTATACATGTTTTCCTGCCTGCCATCATTATCTGCGCAACTCAAAACATTTACGCCGTAAACGTATTGCTGAAAGTCGTTGACCAGCAGGGCCGGGAGATCGCCGGTTCAAAAATAAATGTGCCCAATGTCGGGGCGTACGCAACAGGCACGATGGTGAACATGCCCGCTGGGCAGCAGGTTGTTTCGATCGCGCCCGGGTTTAGCGGTAAACCCGGCGATTTCGGCGGCCTAACCAGGAACGAAACCGTTGATATCCTTGCCGGCACGTCTTCACTGCTGCTAAAGTGGATCATTTCTCCGGTGAAGATCAACATTGTTGACCAGAACGGAGACCCGGGTTACTCCATCATCCAGGGCGTAATGAACGATTATTTGTTGTCCCCTTATACCGTAAATTTACCGGTAACGGACAAATCGGTTTATCCAGCGACGTATGGCGGTTACTCGAAGGGTTACACATTAAGGAGCCCGGATTTCTTAAAGCAAAGCGAACAGTTTAAAGTTTCAGACCGGCCTCTGACCATAGAAAGAGCGTGGAATAATCCTTACTATCCCGGAAACGGGCTCATCGCGGGAAGATTCGTTAAGATCCTTGAAAACCATGAGGTGGACAAACCTCTCAAGAAGAAGAACGGCACCCCTATCCTGCCTTTTGAAGTGCCAAACCTGTACGGTTCACCAGAAGGTTTCACTATCTTTGATGACGGCGTGGATGTATGTTCTAAGGAGTATGCCCGGCTGAGAGGATTTGACGGGCCTCTGGTTCCAGTATATCAGGACCTGTCCGTGGGCTGGCCAAAACCTCAAGTGAGGTCGGGAAAACTGGCGATCGACCCGACACTGGGAAGGTTCGCGCTTTTCTCTGGTAATTACCCGCAAAAATCTCTTGTTATAAGCGGCGGTCTGGCTTATACAGGTTTTGCGGTCCCCGGCAACGGTGAGGTCAAAGTGCAGGGTGATTATGCCTATATTGCACCCGGAGAAGGTAATTTCCAGGTCATAGATATAAAGGATAAAAAAACACCCAGGGTGGTTGGACATTTCAACGCCGGTTTCAATTATAACCCCGAGCTCTACAAAGATGTCGCATACCTGGTCAGAAAAAGTGTTTTTTCTGTAGACATCAGCCATCCCGATGACCCGAAATGGCTTGAAGGCAGCGTTCCATGGACGCCTCCTTCAGGATGGGCTGTAAAGATCGTGATACATAACGGCTATGCTTTCGTAGCATCTATGAGGTCAAATATCGGCCTTTATGTCCTTGATATTTCAGATCCCGGGAAATTAAAGGTACTCGCCTCGCTAGATATTGGTGATCCTCAGGGCTGCGGCGACCTTTTTATTGAAGGCAACCGTGCGTATGTTACTGTACCCGGAAGGCATGCCGATTTCTCTGCGCCGAAAGGCGGTGGAGTTATAGCTATAGACATAAGAAATCCCCTGAAACCTAAAGTCTTAGGTTCATATAAAGGCGAACCCGGAGATGATGTTTATGACACCCCATACCTTATCGGGCACAAGGGCAATATCATGGTCATGACAAGCGACTGGCGCCCGGAAAACTACCCTCCCGCAAAACCGGGCAGGCTGATATTGGTAGACATGTCAGATCCCGCCCGGCCCGTAAGAAGAGGCGTGTACACATTCGTTGACCGGCATGGCAAAAGCATGAATAACGTAAAACTCAAAGATTGCGTGGCAAAAGACGGGTGTATTTATGTGACAGATTGTAATTATGATTATAACCAGGATACCATGAGCAGGAACAACCCTCCCACGCACCTTTTTACTTTTGACATAAGCGACCCGGATAATCCGCTTTTACTCCAACAATTCAGCCAAAAACCCGCCAGGTATATGTACGTTTCCTGTTACGGGAATTATCTCTTTGTGAATGATTACAATTACGGCGTGCGGATATTCGATGTCAGTGTCGCCCAAAAACCTGTCTACTCGGGGGGAACCGTTACCGCGGGAGAAGGGCGCTGGTCATGGACGAACGAGGACGAAACTCGCGCATACATAAGCCAGACTTTCGGCGGAGCGATCTTTTGCGCGGATATCACAAAAGCCGCAAACCCCGCTATTATAGGAACTCAGTATTGGGACGGCGAGTACGTTCAAAATCAGATCAAGGGGAAAGATAATACTCTCTATGTGCCTCAAATGTACAGCGTAAGCGTCGTTGATTTCAGCAACCGTTCTAACCCTGTTAAGGTCCGCGAACTTCCCGGGTTGCCGGCAGGCTACATACTTCCGCAAATCGATGTCGCGGGCGATAGACTGTATGCCGCAGTAAGAGACCCATCTAATTCAAATAACAAACTCATCATCTATGACATTTCCAATTCAAACAGCCCGATTGTCACGTCAAATACTGTTATCGGAACCGGAAGCCATACTCCTAAAGTGTGTGTAAAAGGAAAATATGCGTATGTAATGTGCGGAGACAAAGGCAAACTATCGGTATTTGATATAAGTAACCCCTCAAACCCGGCCCAGCGGGGACAGTTGGATGACAATCGGCTCAAAATAAATTTTGGATCAGCCTACGGAGGCGACATAACTGTTTCCGGAAATACGCTGTATATCCTTTCCGGCCTTGCCGGAGACACGACCCCATTCTACATCGTAGATGTGACAAACCCTGGAAACCCTTCATTTATAAAAGCGCATAACGACCGGTTTGCCCATAACGACCCCGAGAGCCTCCTGGCATACAGGGACTTTCTTATCCTGGATGATTATTCTTCGTTGGATATTTATGATATTAAAAACAGAAAAAACCCTGTCTGCCTGGACAACACCGTATCGACCGGTGGGGTCGCATCCTGGAATTTGGGGAACGTACGGGGAACAAACTTATATTATTCGACACTGGACGGTTTAAAAAATGCCGCGTTGCCTGCGCCCAGCGAAGGGTTGAAAGGCAATGTGACGGTTCACGCTAATATAAAATGAACCTCAGCCCGGCTGTGGGCCTGATCGACAGCAACAAAACGCATTGAAATATCATTAATATTTTACTATACTAATGTAACCGAGTTGCCGGCAAGTACCAGTTCTTAAAAAACCGAATGGAAAAAAAGGGAATCGCTCACAAGATAATCAAGAATACGTTCTTCAACAGCCTAGGAAGGTTCTGGTCCATAGGCATCTCACTGGTGCTCTCACCATATATCGTTCACCGCATCGGCCTGGAAAGATACGGCATCTGGGCAATCCTGTCAATCGTAACACGCTACATGGGGTTGTTCGACCTCGGCATCGAATCATCTTTCGTCAAATACATATCTGAGAACCACGCAAAAAAGAACTACAACAAACTCAACGAAGTCATCAATACCGGTTTTGTTTTTTATCTTTTTTTCGGAGCCGCGATCATATTGATAGGCTATTATTTCATAGATTATTTCATCCTTATCTTCAAGATACCCGCGGCCCTGCGCCATGAAACCTACGTTGTGTTCCTGCTGTGCATATTTTTCTTCGGACTGCAAAACCCGCTCAGCATATTCTCCACGATGCAGGTGAGCCTGCAGAGGATGGATATCTCTAACAAGATATCCATATTGATGTCATTCGTTTATATCGCGTGTATTTTGTATTTTTTAAAAGGCGGCTACGGCCTCATCGGGCTCATGACCAGCAACGCAGTCATTATCGTGCTGACAAGCATTGTAAACGTCGTTGTAGCATATAAAATACTTCCGGAACTTAAGATCAATATTTTATTTTTTACCAAATGGGAAACACTCAAAGACATGTTTTCCTTCGGTTTCAAACTACAGCTGCAAAAACTTTCCAACCTGATAATGTTTCAGCTCGATAAGTTCCTGATAGGCTACTTTCTCACCGTAGCCCTGGTATCTTATTATCACCTTGGCAGCGCCGTGGTCATATCAGTCTATACGGTATGCACCATCCTGGACACCGCGCTGGCGCCAGCATTAGTTGAGATAGAGGCAAAAGGCGAGAGGAAACGGCTCATCGAAGCCTATATAATGACCACAAAATATGTTTCCTTTATGATTGTGCCTATTTTTATCTTTACCATGATATCGGCTAACAACATTATGTGCCTTTGGATGGGCGACAAGGAGTTCTCGTACGCCGCTACAGTAATACAGATACTCTGCGTCGGGTTCATGATAAACGTCATCTCCCATGTGTCCTCCCAGGTATGCATAGCCATCAACAGGCCGAAACATATCGCGCTGAGTTCTATGATTATAGTTGTCGCGAACGCAGCCATAAGCCTCGCCCTGATAAAACTTTTTGGTTTTCCGTGGGTCGCGATAGGGACGGCATCCGGCCTCATCATAGGCTCGCTCTATATCGTCACGCAAGTGAACAAAGATCTGGAGGTGAGCTTCCGCTCGATCTTCAAGGTAACCGTGCCGTTCTTCTTGGCGTGCGCCGTCGGGGCTCTGCCAGTGTTCGCAATGAATATGATCATTGCCGCACACAAGATC
>CAZSIW010000121.1:0-6632 GCA_964606755.1 uncultured Elusimicrobiales bacterium
GACAAGAATAACAAGAAAATGCAGTTCATAGACAAGAACGGCAAAGTCGTAATTGACGGGTTCTCAAACTGCGGCAGGTTCAGCGAGGGCCTCGCGAGCGTTGAGTATGATGGCGATACCGGTTTTATAGACAACACGGGAAAGATCGTGATAAGGCCGATATACGATGGTGCTGCGCCGTTTTCCGGCGGTTACGCGGCGATTTTGGAAGAAAAAAGATGGGGCTTCATAGATAAGGCCGGAAAAATGGTCGTCGGGGTTCAATTTGACCGCGTTGGCGGTTTCAGCGCGGGACTGGCTCCTGTATGCAAGAAAGGAAAGTATGCATTTGTAAACCCGGAGGGTACGCTGGCCATTGGTTTTCTGTTCGATGACGCGTCCGGTTTTGTGGACGGCCTGGCCAGGGTGCGCGCGGGTTCAAAAGATCTCTATATCGATAAAACAGGGCAGCACGTTTTTGAATTTACAAAATAATATAGACAGTACGGGGTACAGAGTGCTTAGTACGGGGAAACCCTGCACTCGTTACTCGATACCGTACTCTCCGGAGGAGAAGAATGAGGCACGCGATTTCTGTTCTGGTTGAAAACAAGTTTGGAGTTCTGGCAAGAATAGCGACGCTTTTTGCCGCGAGAGGTTTCAATATCGATTCGCTGGCGGTCGGGGAGACTGACGACCCCGATGTCTCAAGCATGACAATAATCGTGCGCGGCAACGATAAGATACTCGAGCAGGTGGAAAAACAGCTCAACAAGCTTATAGACGTGATCAGGGTAAGCGATTACAAAGAGACGAAGCACGTCGAGAGAGACCTCGCTCTTATAAAAGTTAAAGCCAATAAAACCGACAGATCAGAGATAATGCAGATAGTGGACATTTTCAGGGCGAAAATAATCGATGTCGCGAGCGACTCCGTTGTTGTCGAGATAACCGGCAACGAGGAAAAGATAGACGCATTGATGATAATGCTTAAACCGTTCGGAATAAAAGAGATGTGTCGCACGGGTGTGATCGCTATGGGCAGAGGCGGAAAGTAAATAGAGGCAAAGGGAACAAGACTAATAAAAAACGGAGGATGCAAATGTCTAACGAAAAAGGCGCAAAGATGTACTATGACAAGGACGCTGATCTTGGGCTGCTTAAAGGCAAGAAGATCGCTGTTATCGGTTATGGAAGCCAGGGATACGCGCAGGCTTTGAACCTGAAAGAGTCCGGGCTTGACGTGATAGTCGGGCAGAGGAAAGGATCCGAGAATTATGACAAGGCCATAGAACAGGGCTTCAAGCCTGTGAGCGCGGCTGAGGCCACGAAAGTTGCGGACTGGGTGCACATACTTCTTCCCGACCAGTCGCAGAAAACTGTCTGGGACAACGATATAAAGCCTAACCTCAAAAAAGGTGCGGTTATAAGCTTTTCGCACGGGTTCAACATCCGGTTCAACCAGATAGTTCCTCCGGCAGACACAGACGTTGTGATGATAGCCCCGAAAGGTCCCGGAGACCTCGTTCGGCGCCAATTCGAAGAAGGCAAAGGCGTCCCTGCTCTCATTGCCGTATGGCAGAACGCTTCAGGAAAAGCAAAAGATCTTGCTCTCGCTTTCGCGAAAGGTGTTGGCGGAACACGCGCCGGTGTGCTTGAGACGACGTTCGCGGAAGAGACGGAAACAGATCTTTTCGGCGAGCAGGTCGTGCTTTGCGGCGGCATGGTGGAGCTGATAAAGAAAGGTTTTGAGACGCTTGTTGAAGCTGGTTACCAGCCCGAGATCGCATATTTCGAGTGCCTGCATGAATGTAAGCTCATAATCGACCTTATATGGGAAGGCGGGATCGGTCACATGAACGATTTCATTTCCGATACAGCGGAATACGGCGAGTACAAGATCGGCCCCAGAATAGTAAACGATGAGACAAAGAAAGAGATGAAAAAGGTTCTTGAGGAAATACGCAACGGCGAGTTCGCTAAAGACTGGATACTCGAAAACATGGTCGGCGCGCCCAAGTTCAGACAGTCGAAAAAAGATAACGCCGAGCACCAGGTAGAGGTTGTCGGAGCCAAACTGCGCGCGATGATGCCGTGGCTGAAAAAGAAAAAATAGAAGACAGTATATAGAATGTAGAATATAGTATATAGGGAACTGCCTGCAAAAAGAGTTTTCTGGTGTTCCCTACATACTACGTACTATATACTACATTCTGAGGTTAATTATGGACATCAGACACAAACGTATTATTCAGTTCTTAACGGTGCTTGTTTTTTTCTTGGTGTTCGGTTATTTCGTGTTCAACTGGATAATGGCCGCAGCTCTTCATTCGAGGAAAGAGGTGATCATACCTGACGTCACGAAAAAGACGCTGTATGAGGCGACAAAACTTCTTTCGGCTTGTAACCTCGGCTTAAAGCTGGAGGGCGAGGAGTTTAACCAGGACCTTCCAGCCGGAGCCATAGTGCGGCAGACTCCTTACGCGGGTATGACCACGAAAGAGGGCAAAATAGTCAGAGTTACGGTAAGCCAGGGGGGGGAGTTCGTTTATGTTCCGAACCTCATAGCCCAGTCTGCCCGGACCGCCGGCATCTCTTTGAGGTCGGCCGGTTTAAACCTGGGTGAAGAAACTTCCAAATTTTCCCTTAGCGTAGCCAAGGGCAACGTGTTGTCGCAGGATCCGAAACCCGGCACGGTGTCGGAGAAGGATTCCCTCGTTAGCCTGGTCGTTTCCGCTGGCCTGCCTCCCAATAACATCAAACTTATGCCGGACTTCAAGAACAAAAATATTGACGATGTAAAAGAGTGGGCAAAGGATAACGGCATAAACGTTACGTTTAAACAGGAAAACAGCGAAAACCTGGTGACCGGCGCAGTTATGCACCAGACGCCTGATCCGGATACCAATCTTGCGGATAACAACGCTGTGGAAATAGTGACCGCTGTTTCGGTCGGCAACGCCTCTGGTAGCGGAAAAAAGTTTGTTTACGATGTTCCGCCAAGTTCCTCCGAACAGAAAATAAAGCTGTCGCTTATCGATTCGGTCGGAGAAAAAGAGATTTTTAACGGTACGAAGCCCGGCGGCAGCAAGCTTGAGGTCATGATAAACCCGCAGGGTAATGCCCGCATGAGGGTGTTCCTCAACAATGTCTTGATAGAAGAAAGGGACGTTCAATAGCACACCAGATACTAGATGCTGGATTCTAGATACTAGAAAATTCAACATCCAGTATCCAGGATCTAGTATCTAGCATCTAGATCCAACATCCAGGATCAGAAAATATGAAAAAGGTTTTGATCGCTCCATCCATCCTTTCTGCGGATTTTTCAAATCTAAGCAAGGACATAGCCAGCGTTGAAAAAGCCGGCGCGCAGTGGCTGCACGTGGACGTGATGGACGGACATTTCGTGCCTAACATAACGATAGGCCCGCCGATCGTTAAGGCGTTAAGGAAGCGCTCAAAGCTTTTCTTTGATGTTCACCTGATGATAGAGAGGCCGGATATTTACTGGAAGGCTTTCCGTGAAAGCGGCGCAGACCTGATCGTTTTCCACACCGAAGTAGAATGCGATATAAAAAAAGTTATAATGGACATAAAGAAAAGCGGTATAAAGGCCGGGCTGTCGCTGAAACCCGGTACCGATGAGGCCAGTGTAATCCGTTATATCAAGGATATCGATGTTATGCTGGTGATGACTGTCGAGCCCGGTTTTGGCGGCCAGCAGTTCATGGATAAGATGGTCCCCAGGATCGAAAGGTTCAGGAGCTTGATAGACAAGAAAAACCCAAAATGCCTGCTTGAAGTGGACGGCGGGATAAACGGGGAAACGGCCCCTGTGGCGGTCAAAGCCGGTGCGGATGTGGTGGTAGCGGGCAACTACATCTTTTCGAAGGGCAGCCCCGGAAAGAACCTCAAAAAGCTACGTTCTTTATTCGATAGCATTGATTGACAATTATACTGTTTAAAAGTATAATATAACACTCATATTACTATTAGACCTGATAATATGCATATTTTGTATTGGAGGTGACACAGTAATGACAGTTAGTTTACGATTGCAGCGACAGGGTAAGCCCAAAAGGCCCTACTACAGATTGGTTGCCATTGATAAGAGGAACAGGCGTGACGGTGCGCCAATAGAGCTTCTGGGCAGATATGATCCCATGGCTGCCAGTGACAAGGTTTCTTTGAACGCGGAGAGAGTTCAGTATTGGATAAAGCAGGGCGCTCAGCCTTCAAAAACGGTCACCGATATTCTTAAAAGAGCAAGCCTTATAGAGAAGAAAGCTTAAGTCCTCTTACATCCAGTTCCGGGTTAATCTGACTCTATTCGGAGGTTATATATGAAGGAATTAGTACTTTATATTGCCAAGGCGTTGGTTGACAATCCCGATCAGGTTGAGGTTAAAGAAATTTCTGGTGAAAAGGCTACGGTCATAGAGCTCAAGGTTGCCGAGTCAGACAGGGGCAAGATAATCGGCAAAGAAGGCCGTATAATCAAATCAATAAGAACGATAGTGAATTCCGCGTCAGCGAAACTGGACAAACGCGCAACGGTGGAAATAATAGAGTGACGTGGAAAGTAAGCGATCTAGCGGGAAGCGAAGTGATAGACGAAACAGGACAGAAGATCGGAATTCTGATCGATGTGCTTCCCAGCGGCGCGAACGATGTCTGGGTCATACGGACGGATATCGTGAAATCCGGAGAAATACTTCTTCCCGCCTTGAAAGAAGTCATAAAAAAGGTTGATGTTACCGGAAAAAAGATCACGGTCGCGCTTCCGGCGGGTTTGAAGGAAGTTTTCGAAGGTTAGAAAAGCCTTTCAATCCCCTAGGCGGAATCTCCAAGCTCCTGCTTTGAGAAGAAGCCCAAAATAATTCGCGACGCAGGAGAACATTTGACATAAGCGATTTCGGGGAGGTCGCGTTATTTTAAGGAGCCTCCGGCTCCTCCGGAGGGGCTCCACTGAAAATTGATATATTGACGATTTTTCCTGGCATGTTTACCGGCCCTCTGACAGAAAGTCTTCTAAAAAAAGCGCAGGAAAAAAAACTCTTAAAGATAAACGTTCACGATATAAGGTCTTTTACAACCGACAAACATAAGGCAGTTGACGACAGGCCGTTCGGCGGCGGTCCAGGCATGGTTTTCAAACCCGAACCAGTTTACAGGGCGCTGAAAAGCGTCGGCGCAGCGAAGTCCAGAAAACTGGCGGAGTGGCCGAAAGACAAAACAAAACCTTTTGCCATCTATCTTTCTCCGCAGGGAAAGACGCTGAACCAGGATGTCGCGAAACGCCTGTCGGCATACAAGCACCTGGTACTGTTATGCGGGCATTACGAGGGAGTTGACGAACGCGTGCTCGGATGGGTCAACCAGGAGATCTCCATAGGCGATTACGTGCTGACCGGCGGAGAGCTTCCCGCGCTGGTCCTTGTAGACACCGTTTCAAGGTTTGTCAGTGGAGTGGTCAAGGAAGAGGAATCAGTGCAGAGGGATTCGTTTTCGGACGGGCTGCTTGATTATCCGCACTACACCAGGCCGAACGAATTCATGGGGTTTAAAGTTCCCGATGTTCTCTTGTCAGGCGATCACAAGAAGGTAGAAGAGTGGCGTAAGAAAATAGCCATGGAAAAGACGCTGGAAAAAAGGCCGGATTTGTTAAAAAATAAAGCTAAACTACATAAATAAAATGTTCGATGTTCGAGGCAACTCTGAACAGGAACAAAATTTGGGAGCTACACATGTCTTTGATCAACGAGATCGAAAAAACACAGAAAAAAGAATTACCGGCGTTAAGAACAGGTGACCAGGTGAAGGTGTTTTTTAAAGTCATCGAGGGCGCCAGCGAGCGTATTCAGCCTTTTGAGGGCATAATCACCCGTAAAAGAGGTTTCGGTATGGGTGAGAGCTTCACCGTGCGTAAAATTTCATACGGCATCGGAGTTGAAAGGATTTTCCCTGTCAGTTCACCCAGGATACAGAAGGTTGAAGTGCTGCGCCACGGAAAAGTCAGACGCGCGAAGCTTTATTATCTGCGGGCTCTTTCAGGGAAAGCTGCACGCATATCTGCGCAGGAAGAACAATAGTTGCAAGTTAAAAATCAAAGATCAAATATTGAAAATACAAACAAGTTCAATATAGTATAGAAGACGCAGACTCGCTGTAATTGTCTTGAATTTAACGTTGTATTTTTGATTTCTGGTTTTTGATTTTTTAATTTCTAATGGACCTTTTCCTGTTCGACAACTTCTATCGCCAGAAAGGTTACACTTCAATTGCCGGCCTTGATGAGGCCGGGCGCGGGCCCTGGGCGGGGCCTGTGGTAGCCGCGGCGGTTATCCTGCCAAAAGATCTGCTTATCGAAGGCCTCAACGATTCAAAAAAACTCACCCCTATTAAACGTGAAAAACTATTCGAAATAATTACAAAAAAAGCTTCCGGCATCGGCGTCGGCATTGTAGACAACAACTCCATCGATGAGCTCAATATCCTTCAAGCCACCCACAAGGCGATGAATATTGCCCTCTCTAGGCTCGGGAACGATTACGACATAGTGCTGGTTGACGGCCTGCCTGTTTCAACAATTACCGGCAAGCAGGAGGCGATAATCCAGGGCGACGGCAAGAGCGCCCTTGTCGCGGGTC
>CAZSIW010000122.1:0-6611 GCA_964606755.1 uncultured Elusimicrobiales bacterium
AGGGGAGTCCGCGTTTATGCAGTACCTTCGATGCTCCCAGTCAGTGGGATACCCTCGCTGGATGGACTGCCGCGAGCAGGGTCAAGCCCGACGGAAACGCCCGAGCGCAGGAAAGAGTAGAGAACCTTGTAGCCATCCTTGAGGCGAGCGGCAACAATTCGTCGGGTCATCGTATCCTTGTCGGCGAGCGTTGCAAAACGATGCAAGCGCTCGCGTTCTTTTCCTGACCCGACGCGCCATGCAGTACAGAGGGCGTAGGGAGCGTCGAGCGTGTTCTGGCGATCATGCACGGTGTAAAACTGCAGAGCGCCGTCCTTACCGACCTTGTACAGGGTGATGATCACGGGACTAGAATACTGGCTCATTAGGATAAAAGAAACCACCGGCTACAATTTCATGGAATCTCCTGCGGCGATAGGGAGATTACCAGATCCGGGACGGCGACGGTGTACTGTGTGAATGTGAGCCTTGCGTCCCACTAAGGGGTACTATATATAGTATTGAGGTAAAAATTTTTTGCTCGATACCACTATATATAGAGTTAGTAGACAGAATACCTATTATACGAAGTAGAGTGGACCCCCTTCCTGGGCCCTGGCGAGGGGCTTTTCATCCTGCCACCCGCCCGGGCACGTCTCCCCGTGCTCCTCTCGGTATTGTCTACTGCCTCTTCTGCACCACCTCTCTGGTAGTTCAACGGGCATATGATCACGGGGTTCCTATTTTTTGGAGCCCCAGGCTGATCGTTTCAAGTCTCTGCCCGGGCGGAATATGGCGGCACCATGGTCCTCGACCGAGACGATGTCGCCGGTCTTCGGGTTCCGCGCTCGCTGACGGCCTTTTCGTCGCTTCACTTCAAAGGTCCCGAATCCACGGAGTTCAACGGTCTTGCCGGCAAGGATATCCGTCTTGATCTCCCGCATGAGTGCATCGATGCAGGCATGAATGTCCTGATGCGGTAGCGACGTGGCCGCCGCAAGTGCGGCAACGAGCTCGGCCTTGGTCATCTTTATGGTCGTCTTCATGCGTGTGCTCCGAGGTATCGAGCGATGACAGCCCTCCCCTCTAGGTTATACCTGAAGCCGCCTGCGATCGCACTAGGGAGAAAGCAGAATTTTTCTGTGAAGGAGAAAATATCCGCGAGTTTGTTCTGGATGTCTAGTTTTGTCCTTCCCTTGGCAGAACCGGGGTCCGCCATAAGGGTACCTCGGGTGGCGGTCTTAAGAGGCGTGGTTTGGGACGTGCGCGGTCGCTCGAGAGCACGTGATAAACCTTCCCAAACGATCATGGCGGGCCGCCATCGCGTCGATTGGGCTAAGGACGGAAAACACCTCGTCTGAACTAGATGTGAGCTGTAGGAGACCAGTTCTGGGCGAAGACCAGAGAACCTCTCCACCGCATAGAGACTGAGGGAATTTATAAGGCAACCAGGAGGGGCTCAGGGCCAGAATTAAAGGGGCTTGGATTGAATGCAAGATAAGCGTAGCCTTTTTGTTACTTTATTTCACCTTAATCATTGTATCATATAGACTTTCTACGTAGCCGCCCTTACTTAAGGCGGCTACGTTCATTTTTTTATTTCCTTTCACTATATGGTTTTGCTTTTTCGAAACGGCTACGCGACTATATGCTTATACTATATATATTTACAATACGGCTACGTTGTTTAATGTCATTTCCTTTTATTATATGTACTTATCTTTTGCATGCGGCTACGCGTTTAATTCCTTTACTTGTATATACTTGCTAACATAGGCTACGCACGTAGCCTATGTTGTGTTTTTCTCCACTCTTTCTCTTCTAACCACGGCTACGTACGTGGCCTCGGCTCTCGACTTGTCCTTCGCCTTGGCATAATCCCTTTTTATGCAAGCAGTTGATCCTTCTAGGCTCAACCGCGGACGGTTTTCGGAAGAACATCCTGAAATTCCCGATCTATTGTAGCTCGACGGACGGCAACTCAATTTTCAAGAGTGTCAGGATCTCACGCTGCGACCTGGTAATCTCGGTCTCAGTAGTGAGCTGTATTTCCCCTATAGCCGATCGTTGTTGTCAAAGGATCCATCTTCAGGAGGCGTTCACGGACCGTGCAGAGTTCGATACGCGTCGACTCCCGCAAGGCCCGCCTGAGGTCGCTCATGAGGATCCGGGCGATGAACTATATGAACAACCTGCCATCACCATCTCGGTGCTGTGCATCCGCAGTTGCTTCATGTCTTGGACTTTTTTTAGATCATCGAAGCATTTCTCAACCGCGTCTTTGTCCCGATATACCCGCACTGCCTCTAAGGGATTCTGCTCGTCTGGCCCAAAAAACATCGCGAGGTTCAACTGCGGTAGCGTCTCCCGGTCGCGGTTGTGGCCGAAACGGATGTACTCGTTCAGTTCGCTATAGGACGAGATGCTCCTGATGTCATAGCAGAGGACGTTGTCCTCGATGAACCTGTCCATCCATGCCGACAGGAATGCCTGCTGCCTTCTGTCGAAATTTTTCCGAAAATCTCGCTGATTCGCGGGCTCTCGAGCGGCTTCCCTGACAGGTGTTTGTGCCTCGTGGTCCAGGAATGAATTGGCTTACGGGGCTCTCATGCGCTGCCAGGTAGTAAGCCATGGTCAGGATATGCCTGTGAAACTCGTGGAAAACCGATTTCAGGATCGTGGCAATGCCATGACGCGTGGACAGGACATCCAGGATGAGCGATGGTCCAACGGCGGCGGCCGTGGGGTCAAAAGTTCCGTTTCCAGGTTGGCCGCCACAGCAGCCGCGGAAGACGGAGCACTTATTACAATGCAGTAGTCGACTTGACAGGTGATCAATACTGACAGTACTCTTTTTTTAATCAGTAATATTCGGCCTAATTAGTCCTATTTACAGAGGAGGCCATGAGTATGCCAACTACGCTTCGCCCTGTCGACCACACTGCGCTCAAGACTAATCAAATTATCATCATCGGCCTCAACCTGCTCGCCTTCATTCTCGGAGTGCCGTGGATGGCCCTCGCTGTCGCACTTGTGATGGGCCTCGGGACGTTCTTCGCGAAACCCGGTTTCTTCCCCATTTATGCCGGCATTCTCAAGCCCTTAGGGTGGGTTACTCCCGAGGTTATCCTCGACAACCCCGAGCCCCACCGCTTTGCCCAGGGCTTCGGGACTATCGTGCTCCTCGGAGGCTCGGTCGCCCTCCTGGCTGGGCTTCAGATATTGGGCTGGGCCCTCGTCTGGCTCGTTATCGTGCTCGCTGCGCTCAATGCCTTCGCCGGTTTTTGCGCCGGCTGTTTTGTCTATTATCAGCTCGCGAAGGTTGACGTGCCGGGATTCTCGAAGAAGGCGCCCGAGGGAACCCTCCCCGGCTTCAAGCCCAAGACCACGGGCACGGCGAAGGCCTAGGAATCGATGGTGCTGGCAACTATAGCCGCGCGGGCCGCGATAGCCGTCGTCGCATCGGCTTCCCTACTAGGCGTATGGAAGCTATTAAGCCTCGCCGTACTTTGGAGGGCTAAACGCGCGGGTAGCAGCGATCCGGTCGGACTGAAGGGCTTCGCGCGCGGCACGCCTGGCTTTCTTATCTTCAGTTCGCCCCACTGCGCACCCTGCGTCTATGCCCAAAAGCCGGCCGCAACCAAGCTCTACGGAGATCTCGGCGGAGCCATACAGCTGATCGAAATCGATGTGACCGAGGAACCTGGCCTCGCCGAGCGCTATGGCGTAGTGAGCCTGCCGACGGTCTTTCTCTTGGATGCGGCGGGCAATCCGCGCCGTGTCAACCATGGCCTCGTATCGACCGTCGAACTACGCAGGCAGATAGCTCCCTATTTGACCTGAGGGTAGCCGACAAATTTCAGTATTTCGCCACGCTCGGATCGACGTCGTACGACCAGGAGAAGATCCCGCCTTCTGAGCTTGACCCGGTCTTCAGAGCTTTGGTTTGGGACGTGCACGATCGCTCAAGAGCACGTGATAAACTTTCCCAAACGATCATGGCGGGCCGCCAGTGCATCGGATGGACCAAGGACGAAAAACACCTCGTCTGAAGTGGATGCGAGCCATAGGCGACCAGTACGGACAGGGAAACTGAGAATCTGTCGGTCGCATAGAGTCCGATGGGATTCATGGGCCAACCAGAGGATCTCGGTGCTGAAATTAGACAGGCTTAAATTGAATGCAAGATAGTGTCTACTTTTTCTATTACTTTTCCATTTATTTTCTTTTATTATATAGTTTTATTATGCTAGACACTCCCGTTTGTTGTCTACAGGCCTTTTTATTATTTTCTTTTGGTATATATAAATATTTTTCCTCTTGTCTACAGCTGCAATTCCTGTTGGTGTAATGCTTTATTATTTGTAGACACCCCTTAATTGTAATTCTATATCCTGTATACCTTTAGTTTTTTAGCTGTCTACACTTTTTTATTCTTTTGCCCACAATGTTTTACGCGTTTGTCTACCATTTTGTAGACGCTTTTCCCTACTCCACTTTTTGGCTTTTCCATTGTCTAGCATTTGTCAATCATCCGCCGTCCGGCGACTCTTTTGCCGTGACAACCGGTTGCACAGGCTTCCGTGATGGTTGCCCCACCGTTAGTAGTTTGCCCTACCAAGCAAGTTTTTTCTGAACGAGTCCGCTTTAGGACCATGTGCACCAGTCGGTCAAAAGGTGACCGCCTCACGCAAACCGAAAGAATAGACAGTTCTAATGCGCAGGGGCTGAGGTTGTAACTCATCGAGCACGGGCGTGCATCCGTCTGGCCTGAGCTGCGGCTATTCTTTGATTTGTGTTCCATTTTGCAAATTTTTTGAGATCCGGAGGATTACGGATTCCTGAGCATAACACCGGTTATCCTAAGCATATACTGAGGCTTACTTAGCTGGGTTCGACCCGAGCAAGGATCTGGATCCCTGAGGTTCATCACGAGGAGGGGCTCCTCGCCCCCGTGCTAGAAGAGGGGCTGCCGGACGCTCTAGCGGCCTGTTTTGAGGCCATGGGGAAGGGAATGGGGGCCCGTCGAGGGGGAGAATCTGGCCTAGATTCCTGAGGGAATTCGTCGGTATAGTACTTAAAAATTCCCCCAAGGAGATGTTGATGGCACCAGCGAAAGAGACCGCCCCCAAGGCCCTCACCAAGGCACAGATCATTGTCCAGCTCGCGGAGAAGAACGCTCTCACGAAGAAGCAGTCGGCGGCCATTCTCGAGTCATTCATGGAGCTTGCGTATCACGAGACCAAGAAGAACAAGAAGTTTGCCATTCCCGGCCTGGGGATCCTCAAGCTCAATAAGCGCACGGCTCGGCTTGGACGTAATCCCGCGACCGGAGCGCAGATCAAGATTCCTGCCAAGACCGTGGTCAAGCTCACCGTATCGAAGACGTGCAAGGACGCCATACTGGGGACCGCGAAGGCGAAGTAGTGCCTTCGGTGAGCAGCGCCGTATTCTGATTGAACAGGGGAGGGCGTCATGCTCACCGATGAAGTCATCGCGCCGGATGGGAAACACTGGTACGTTCCCATACCACCGCAGCACGACCGCGCCGTCTTTTGCCGGCCCTCCGGGAAAGCATGGATCCTTTCCGGATTTGCCCGAGGCGACCAGGGGGTCGCGGCGCTGCTCTCCTCGATTGCCCTCGAACATGGGACAGTTGAAACGGCAATCGTCGTACTCGATACAGAGGCTCCACGATGAGACCGGTGGTGGTACCTGCAGCGCGCGGTCTCGCTGCGCTCCGGTTCGAGGCTGAACAGGGCACACGATTCTACTATCAGGACGAGCACCGCCATTGAGCCGCAGCCGTGGTGGTGTCCGTCCGTGATCAGGGGGTAGGGAGCGGTGACTGCATCGCTGGCTGGGGACGGCCGCCGGGGAGGGAGTGGCTACGAATGGCCGATGCATTTGATCTTCGCCCCTGCAGGTGTACCTATCGTGCTGACTGTATCCACGGGGACGTCTGCCATTCGTCTAATACCAATGTTGGCCTGTCGCTTGCGTGTCATGTACCCCGTAAAGAGAAAATGCCCGGCCGTGACGGCCCGGGTCCCGCGGCGGCCGCCGTCGTCCCGCGTGGACGAGGGCGGCCTCGAAAGGGGCAACCCCAAAATACAGACCAGTACCTCTTGTAAGGGCGGTGTTGAAAAGGGCGACGTACGCGCCACGAATCCTGCAGCGCGTACGTCGCCTTACGACATACCACATGCCGAGGCCATCACGACGCGCGAGGCATCCATGGCTTTGGTTCTCGTTTGTATCCAGGGATATTAGCGCCCTTCTTCCAATTATCATCACTCCACCAGGGGCGGAGATTCGTATGATTCCAGCAGGATTTCAGCACCTGCTCGGGATCGGTTAAAAGCTTTCTCCACACATGAAAGGGCACGATATGCTCGACATGCCAGCCAAAGCGATGGTGATTTTCCCACGACATGACGCGCCCGCTAGGGTCCGGGCCATAGAGCGCGAATTTCTCTTCAAATTCCTTTATTACCTGTGCAATGGGGCAATCCAACAGGAATTCCAAATAGTGACTGGCTTTCCCTGTTTTCAGGGCCAGGTTGAACTCGGCAACGACACAGGCGTGCATTCTGAGGATGGGGTTTTCGGCATGCCGTTTCGTGACGTAT
>CAZSIW010000123.1:0-6591 GCA_964606755.1 uncultured Elusimicrobiales bacterium
ATCCTATGTCCTGTACAGGCTCACTCAGAAAGAACTGTCGAAACTCTTACTTCCGCTGGGAGGTATTACAAAACCCGAGATAAGGAAGATGGCGGAGAGAGCGAAGCTTCCGGTAGCTCATAAAGCGGAGAGCCAGGAGATATGTTTTGTACGGAGTAACTACGCGGATTTTTTGAGCGGGTATGTTCCTGACGCGGCAAAGAAGATCAAGCCCGGCCCTATCGTGAATATGTCGGGAAAAGTTATCGGCAAACACAAGGGTTTTCCTTATTACACCATAGGCCAGAGAAGCGGTTTGGGTATTTCTCACCCGGTTCCGCTATACGTTGTAAAGATAGATCCGGAGCGTAATACTCTGGTGGCCGCGGAGAAAGACGCGGTTTATTCGAAAAAGGTTCTCGTTGGGAGCCTTGGCTGGGTGAATGGAAAACCGAAAAAATTCCCGTTTTCCTGCAGCGTTAAAATAAGATACCTGCACAAAGAAGCCCCGGCCAGGTTATTCGCGGTCGGCTCCGGCATAAGGGTCGAGTTCAAAGAGCCCCAAATGGCCATTACCCCGGGCCAATCGGCTGTGTTTTATAAAAAAGACACGGTTTTGGGCGGCGGGATCATAACGGCAGAGAAAAGAGAATAGAGATTAGAGAAAAACGGCATAGGAAAAGGGCCTAAAATAAGAGAAAATCCGGTAAATTCGGTTAGTAGTAAATGGAAAAGCGGACTGGACAAAAGGCTCATTATTTTATACATTGAAGTAGACGTAAAATACACGAAATTTGTATACAGGAGTTCACATGCATATACCAAATGGATTTTTAGACCCCAAAATGTCGGGGGGGCTGTTAGGGATGGCCCTTGGTGTTTTGGGTTATTGCCTGGGTAAGGTAATGGCTGCGGTCACTTCGGTTGTTCCGCAGAGAGTAATGGCTGCCGTGGGCAACGGTATGGCCAACATACAAGGCGCGGGCAAGCGGGTTTTGACAAAGATCGGAGAAGAGAAGCTTTATCAGATGGCGGTAGTCGCGGCGTGGATATTTTCGGCGCAGATGTTCAATTTCCCTATCAACTCGGGCACTTCCGGGCATTTGATAGGCGGCGTTTTCGCGGCGGTTCTGGTCGGGCCGTTCGCCGGAACAGTCGTTATATCGCTCGTGCTGGCTGTCCAGGCCATGTTTTTCGGCGACGGCGGCCTCAGCGCGCTTGGCGCGAACATCTTTAATATGGCCGTGATCGGTTCATTCGCGGGTTACTATGTTTATGCCGGGTTCAAAAAAATATTCCCCGAGACTGTCAGCGTCGCCCTCGCGGCGTGGTTGTCTGTTGTGCTGGCGGCCCTGGCCTGCTCGTGGGAGATAGGGATGTCCGGCAAAATAGGCCTGCATGAAATAACGTGGGCTATGATGAAAGTCCACTGCGTTATCGGAGTTGCCGAGGCGGTCGTGACTGTTATGATGCTCAAACTTTTTGAAAAGAGCGGATCAGGCAAGATTGAGACCACGGATAGAGAGGCGTGATGAAAAAGCTCCTCCTGCCTCTTATCGTGGCGGTGTTGGCAGCCCTGTTCGCGTCGTCAAAACCAGACGGCCTGGAGAGAGTGGCTGGTATGCTGGGTTTTAGCCAAATGGCGAAAGAGAGCGCGGCTGTGATGTCCGGCTACAGCGTGCATTTCCTGGGCTCGTCGCGGTTTTCGGTGGTGATAGCGTCAATGCTTGGCGTGATAATAGTTTATTCGCTTTTCCTGTTTTTCATTTATTTGTTGAAAAAACGCGGATGCTAAGAAAATTCAAAAATCAAATATCAAAATGCAAAATTGTGGTGTTCGCCTATGGCGAACTGATTTAAAGTTAATCTTTTTGACGTTTAAATTTTGATATTTAATCTTTGATATTTGATTTTTAAAAGGGGTTAAAAATGGACGAACTTCTTAAAAAACTTCTTGAGGCTCCCGGGGTTTCCGGTTACGAGAGCGGCATTGCCTCTTCGGGCGGTGTCGCGGCGATAATAGAGGCGGAGCTGAAAAAGACCTGCAAGAGCGTCGAGTACGACAGCATGGGTAACCTTATATCAAAAAAGGGCAGCGGCAAGATAAAAATAATGTTCGCCGCGCACATGGACGAGATAGGCCTTGTGGTCAAGTTCATTTCTAAGGAAGGGTTCATTTATTTTGCCAAGCTTGGCGGGATCGATGACAGGGTATTGGTCGGACAGAGGGTGGTAATAAAAACAAAACGCGGCGATGTCAGCGGTATAATCGGCCTAAAGCCCCCGCATCTCATGAAAGAAGAAGAAAAAAAGCAGATCGTAAAATATGAAGACATGTTCATCGACATCGGCTGTTCGACCCGCGAAGAGGCGGCATCTAAAGTGGCAATAGCCGACTCGGTCATTTTTGAGCCGAACGCCGGGGTGCTTAACGGCTCTCTGTGCTACGGAAAAGCGGTGGATAACAGGGTAGGCTGTTACGTGCTCATAAAAGTGATGGAAAGGCTGAAAGTGGACGCCGAGGTCTACGGCGTAGCCACGGTCCAGGAAGAGGTAGGGTTGAAGGGGGCGAAGATATCTGCTTTCAGGCTTAACCCCGACTACGCTTTCGCGCTGGATACTACCATCTCCGGAGATACTCCCAGCATAAAAGAGACCGAGTCCGCGATGAAACTGGGGGCCGGAGTCGGCATAACGGTCATCGAGGCTTCGGGCCGCGGCACTATCGTTAACGAACGCATGAAAGACCTGTTGATAAACACAGCAGCGGAGAACAATATCAAGCATCAGGTAGGCGTCATGGAAGGCGGTATGACGGACGCGGCGGTCATACACCTCAACCGCGAGGGCGTGTTGACCGGTGTGTTGAGCATACCGACCCGCTACATCCACTCCCCGACCGGTGTTTTCAGCATGGACGATATTAATTCCGCGATAGACCTGGCAGTGAAGAGCGCGGAAAAACTGGCAGCAAAATAAGGGAGTACAGCATGAAATCAAAGGTCATGATCGTTGATGACGATGAGAGCATTGTAGAGTATATTAACGAGGGTCTTGATCTTGACGATTTCGATGTTATAAGTACGACCGATGCTCTGGAAGCAATAGAGATGGCGCACCAGGAGAAGCCGGACATAATCGTGCTGGACCTGATGATGCCCGGCATAGACGGTTTAAGCGTCTGGAAGGGATTGAACGCTTCGACTATTACAAAAAGCATACCCGTTATCTTCATAACAGGCAGCATGACACAGGAGATGCTGGAACGGGTCAAGCAGACCAACGCTGTCAGTTATGTGCTAAAACCCTTCGATATTTTTGTCCTGAGCGACCGTATAAAAAAGGCGCTAAAGGGCAAAGCGGTTTAAAATATCCGCAGGCAGGCGCGGAGTTGTTGTAAAAAAACTAAAAAAATTATATTATTGGAACTTACAAATAATCCCGCCACGGCGGGATTATTTTTAATAAATAACGGGAGGAAGTAAACATGGCAAAGATCAAGAAAGTGACCGGCAGGGAAATAATCGATTCAAGAGGAAACCCCACCGTTGAAGTGGACGTCCTTTTAGATAACGGAGTTCTGGGACGGGCGGCTGTGCCCAGCGGCGCGTCGACCGGAGAGAGAGAGGCGCTCGAGCTGCGCGATGGAGACAAGAAGCGTTATATGGGCAAAGGCGTGCTCAAGGCCGTAGATAACGTAAACAAGATAATCGGCCCCGCTGTCGCGGGCATGGATGTGAACGAACAGAAGCTGATAGACGCCAAGATGATAAAACTTGACGGCACTGATTTTAAATCAAAGCTCGGCGCAAACGCCATACTCGGCGTGTCCCTGGCGGTCGCCAGGGCCGGAGCCATAGATAACAGGATCCCGCTTTACGACCACATCAGGAACGTGTTCGAGATACAGTCAAAGGACTATATACTTCCCGTGCCGATGATGAACATTATTAACGGCGGCGCGCACGCTGACAACAACGTCGACCTGCAGGAGTTCATGATAATGCCGGTGGGTTTCACCTCTTTCAAAGAAGCGCTTAGGGCCGGTTCCGAGATATTCCACAACCTTAAAAGCGTGCTTAAGGCAAAAGGCTACGCGACGAGCGTCGGCGACGAGGGCGGATTCGCGCCGAATTTGAAATCCAACATAGAGGCGCTGGAAGTGATAGCTGAAGCGGTGGGCAAAGCGGGCTACAAGCTCGGAGATCAGATATTGCTCGCGCTTGACGCGGCGGCGTCGGAACTTTACCAGGAAGGCGGGTCGTACGAGCTCGAGGGCGAGCAGACGGACAAAAAGAAGACCTCGGCCGAGATGGTAAAGATGTACGAAAGCTGGATCAAAAAATACCCCATCATTTCAATAGAGGACGGCCTCGGCGAAAAAGACTGGGCGGGCTGGAAGGTCATGACGGACAAGCTCGGCAAGAAGGTTCAGATAGTCGGCGACGACCTGTTCGTGACCAACACAAAGATATTAAAAGAAGGGATCAGCAAGGGCGTGGCGAACTCTATCCTGATAAAAGTGAACCAGATAGGAACGCTCTCTGAAACCGTCGCGGCAATAAAAATGGCTGATAAGGCGGAATACACTTCCGTCACTTCTCACCGCTCCGGCGAAACGGAGGACTCTTTTATCGCGGACCTCGCGGTTGCTCTTAACACCGGGCAGATAAAGACGGGTTCGATGTCAAGGACTGACAGGGTGTGCAAGTACAACCAGTTGCTGAGGATCGAAGAGGAGCTCGGCTCGAAAGCGAAATATTTAGGCCGTAAAGTTTTTAACGTATAATGCAGTACGGAGTATTGAGTACGGGGTACGGGGTTCAAGGCAATTTGTAATATACATTGAACTCAGTACTCTGTACTCCGTACCCCGCACGGATAATAATTTATGCCCTCTAAGAAAACGATCTATATTGTTCTGGGTGTTTTGTTCGTGTGTTTTCTTTTTGGGAACAGCGGCTCGAGAAAACTTGTCAGGCGTTATTTCGACATATACAAGCTGAAAAGCGAGATATCGCAGCAAAAACGCGAGAACATACTGCTTAAAAAAGAGATATACCTTCTGGAAAACGACCAGTCCTACATAGAACGCATCGCCAGGAAAGAGCTGGGGCTCGTGGCCCCCGGGGAAGTCGAGTACAGGTTCAAAAAGCAGGAAAACTAACCCCGAGTTTCTGTCTCACGGAAGAAATATGAAGAGCAAACTCTGGATGGCAAGGCTGTCAGTGGCTTCGAACAGCCTGCTGATATTGCTGAAGTTCTTCGTGGGTTTTGTCACCGGCTCGGTCAGCATTATTTCGGAAGCCGTGCATTCGATGACCGATCTCGCGGCCAGCGTGATAGCCTATGTTTCAATAAAGCTTGCCGGAAAACCGCCCGATGAAACCCACCCGTACGGCCATGAGAAAATAGAAAATCTTTCAAGCGTGGTAGAAGCTCTGCTCATCATATTTGCCTCGCTTTATATAATTGTTGAGGCGCTGAAGAAACTCCTGCATCACAGCCACGTTGAAAAAATCGGGTGGGGCCTTGTTGTAATGATGGTTTCGGCTTTGACCAACGCGATCGTGTCAAGGATGCTCTACAAGGTCGCGCGGGCCGAGGAGTCTATCGCTCTTGAAACCGACGCGCTTCACCTGAAGGCGGACGCGTACACATCCGCCGGCGTCGCGCTGGGGCTTATAGTTCTATGGCTGACAAAACTTTATTTCCTGGACCAGCTGGTAGCCATAGTGATCGCCGTCCTCATATTGAAAGAGGCTTATGAGATGCTCCAGGAGGCCTACCAGCCTCTGATAGACGCCCAGCTTTCGGATGAGGAGATACAAAAGATAAAATTCGTGGTCAATCAGTATTCGGACGTCTTTGTCGATCTGCACGACCTGAGGACCAGGCGCGCCGGCAAAACAAAACACATAGACCTTCATCTCGTGGCCCCGCACGACATGACCATAAAAGAGTACCACCGCGTCTGCGACCTCATCGAAAAAGACCTCGAAACGGCCCTCAAGAACACCAAAGTCCTCATCCACGTAGAACCCACAGCTTCAGAATGCCAGGATGATAAGAATAATAAATAGGGAATGATTCTGTTTAAACTGAGCAAATAGTAAAGCGAATCGCAAGAAAGAAACAGAAATATCCCTATTACTGCACCTCTCTTGCAATACTGAAAATAAAATCATACAATTCATGTAAAGGAGTGAGTATTATGACAAAACTTAATAAGATAAAACAAAAACTCCAACTTCACAAAAACGATTTAAGCGCTCGTTATGGAATAAGCGAGATAGGTGTTTTTGGTTCTTATGTTAATGGCAGGCAAACAAGCGCAAGTGACGTCGATATACTAGTTGATTTTGACAGAAAAATTGGGCTATTTGCTTTTGTGAATCTAAAAAATTATCTTACCTCTATGCTCAATATCAATGTTGATCTGGTTATGAAGGGGGCTTTAAAACGTAAAATTGGCCAACGTATTCTTCGCGAGGTGGAATACATATGAGAAGAGATTACAGCGCCTCTGTAATCGACTAATTGATGCCATGAACAGCGCAGTGAAATTCGTCAAGGGTATCTCGTATGCCGTCTTCTGCTTGAAAAAAAAAA
>CAZSIW010000124.1:0-6582 GCA_964606755.1 uncultured Elusimicrobiales bacterium
GATTTGAACCGGGCGCAGGCCGGATATAACGGAGCAGTTTCAGCCTTAACGTTAGGTTACATAATACTCTCTCCTTTTTATTCGCTGAGGAATAACAGCGAGAAACTTGATTCTTATCCGTCGTCAGACCGCGAAGAAAAAATAACAAAACTTAAGGCCGCCGAAAAAATGCTCGATGACAGTGCCCGGGCAGAAATAAATGGGCGTTCCTGGTTGTCTCACGCTTTGGGGGTTGTGCTGGGAGCAGCCGCGGGATTATCTTTGTCGGAAAACTACGGCGGGAAGGCTGAGGGCGCCGGAAGTTTTATCGGCATGGTAGCGTTCAACGAAGCGATGATATTTACGCAGCCCGTGAGAGCGGTCAAAGACAGGGATGAATACACGAATAGGTTCCGGCAATCTACGGCTAAAAACAAGAAACACAATTTTGAGTGGCAGGTTTATTTGTGCGGCAACAAGGCTGGTATTTTCGCTGTGTTTTAACCGGGATCAGAAAAGTTGCCTCCTGGATTGCTCTCCGGCCGGCCGGCGAATCTTCGACTTTAGAGGGGATGGGTTTTAAATACGTGTTGATATTTCAACAAATTGTTTCCCTTGACTTTTTGGCGGTCAAGTAGTAGAATTAATGTTGTTGCGGCGAATAAATCCGTCGTGTTAAATTGCGCGATCCTAATACATTAATGATAAAACTTACCAAACTGAACGGCGAAGAAATATATATAAACCCAGACCTAATAAACAACATCGGGTCCCACCCCAACGCTACCATTCACATGACCACAGGTGAAAAGATAATCGTTAAAGAAACAGCCGAAGAAATAGTCACCAGAATTATCGAATACAAAAGAAAAATATATCAGAACGAGCGCAGATAAATATTTTTAGCAGCCGGAGGCAGATTCCATGGATATAGCAACTATTGCGGGCATTATCATATTCCTCATTCTGTTTTTTCTGTCTATTTTTTTGCCGGAAGGGTTAAGCGGTTTTGCTCCTTTCATAAACATGGAAGCGGGCCTGGTCGTTATAGGCGGAACTTTCTGCGCGCTTCTGGTCAACTATCCTTTGGCGCAGGTGCTGGGCTTGAGAAAAGTCCTTAAAAAAGTTTTGTTCACCAAGGGCGATGACACGACCGCCATAGTGAGAACCTTCGTCGATTTTACGAAGAAGGCGAGGACGGACGGCCTGCTCTCGCTGGAAGGCGGAACAAAAAACCTTAGAGACGATTTCATGAAAAGGGGAGTACAGCTTGTCGTTGACGGCTTTGACTCAGAGTTCATAAGGGGTATGTTGGAAACTGAAATAGGCTTCATCCGTGAGAGGCATAAGGTAGGACAGGAAATTTTTAACTCTCTTGGAACATACGCGCCGGCTTTCGGGATCATAGGAACGGTTCTAGGAATGATCCTGTTGCTTAAGGGCGTCGACGATGTAAGCGCGATTCCCAAAAGAATGGCCCTTGCTCTTGCCGCCGCTTTCTACGGCTTGACCCTTGGGTACCTTTTATTCTACCCCATGGCAGGCAAACTGCGCAGACGTTCCGAGGAAGAACTGCTGGTCAAAGAAATCGTTATCCGCGGCGTGCTTCTCCTGCAATCAGGCGTAAGCCCTTCAATTATGGAGTCAAACCTTAAAGCATATCTGGAGCCGACACAGAGGCTGTCCATAAAATCATCCGGCCCGGCTGGAAGTTAACACCGATCTCAGATTTGAAATTTGAAATGGAGTTGTAATGTCTTCTTCTTTCAGGCCTCCCAGAGGTTTTATATCAGAAAATGACCCACGGGTGTCACAGGTGGGCCACGCGGCTCCGCCTTGGCTGATAAATTACGCTGATCTGATGACGGAACTGGCTTGTTTCTTCCTTATGATATACGCTCTGTCCGTATCCCTTTCCAGTCCGATGCAGAAAACCTATAAAGAGATAACCGATGTTTTGAAGCAGGAAAAAATAAGCGGGCAGGCGCAAATGACGCAGGATGGACTGCAGATATCGCTTGAAGAAAAAGAAAATATCCCGTTTTTCGCGCCCGGCAGCGCGGAGCTTACGCCGGCGATGAAGGATTATATACAAAAAATAGCGCCCGCGCTCAAACAGGGTTTGTCTCCGGAAAAGAGCTCGCTGCTCGTGGAAGGCCATACCGATAACGTGCCCATAAAGACGACGAGGTTCGCTTCTAACTGGGAACTCTCTACGGCGAGGGCTACCACCATAGTCCGTTACCTGATCGACAACGAGGGGGTGTTGCCCAACAAGATAGCCGCGATAGGATACGGAGAATACAGGCCTATAGTGGCTAACGACAACGATCAGAACAAGGCGAAAAACCGCAGGGTGGTATTTCTTATAAAGACGACCGGTTCGGGCGGCGCGCCCGGCCAACCGGCGGTCAAGACTGCCAAGGCGGAAACGGAAACAGCAACGGGAGAAGTCAAAACCGAAGAAGTAAAGACCGAAGAACCAAAACCCGAGGAAGTAAGCTCACAGAGCAGCTTAGAAAGCACAACCTCTGATAAAACCGATAAGGGAATTTCCCCGCCAACACTAAATTAATTAATAGAAACCCGCGTTGCAATATGCTTCCTGCAATCATATAATCAATAATAAGTAAGAACGAGCGTTGCTCTGATAACAATCGAGCGAGGTCCTGTTTATTAAGATAGACTTAATCTCGGATCGATTATTGTAAAAGGAACATTACTTCTATCTCGGCAAACTTTTTTTGTGTTTTCAACGGTTTTTCTCAAATCTTGCTTCTGACCTATGAAAAATATGGTATAATAGTGCGCAGATATCCAGCGCGGCTTAAATGGACCGTTCGCGCGAGTTTAAAGAGGTAAATAGCATGAAAAAAAATGATTTCAGGTCAGGGCGGATGAAAAGAGGCATTTTGACTCTCGCTTTTGCCGCCGTTCTGTTGCCCAGCCTGTCTCTCGCTGTTTTCTGCGATGATAAGGAAGAGGCCGATGAAAAACCTCTCGCCGAGGCAAAGGAGCTGTTCGATCCCTCGAAATTCAAGGATGCTATAGAGAAATACAGGGTGCTTCTGCAACAAGAAGAGTACGAAATGAGAGCCGACATTCATTTCAATCTGGGCCTTCTGCTCTATCAGACCCATGATTACACAAGCGCCGTGAAGGAATTATCAAGAACGACCGAGCTTAACAGGAACGATTCCAGGGCGTATTATTACCTGGGGATGACTTACGAGGCTCTGTCCATTGAAAAGGATTCCAAAGCAGAAAAAGTTGAATTGAGGAAAGAGGCCCTCAAGGCCTGGCAGAACTTCGTGTCGCTGAACAACAGTAGCACGAATGCGGACAAAAACGACGGCACAGCCGACATGAACAAGAAAAACCTTGATACGGCCAACAGGCACATAAGGTTTCTTCTGAGGCATACGAAATGAAAAAAAATATTTTGCTAGCATTGGTCATAAGTGTCTTATTGTTGACATCCTGCACTTCAATGCAGGTGTCGATAAACAGGAATTTTGATTTTTCGAAAATCAAAAGGATAGCCGTAATGCAATTTGACGACTATCCGGGTGCGACTGATTCGGGCAAGCAGGTGGCGGACCTTTTTATCGGGGGCCTCTTAAATATCGGCGTGAGCGTTATAGAGAGAATGCAGATGAACCAGCTTTTAGCCGAGCAGAAGCTTTCCCTATCGGGTTATATAGACCCGAACCAGGTCAAAGAGGTGGGTAAAATGCTGAGCGCCGACGCTCTGCTGTTGGGGACCGTCTCGCAATACACCCAGGCATCCCAGAGCACTCAAGAGGTGACAACCGTAGAGACGAACAGAAGAGGCGATCTCTATGATGTCAGCCAGCCCTACACGTACCTGACGCCGGCGCAGGTCTCGATCTCATGCAAGCTGGTCAGTGTTGAGACCGGTGAGGTCATTTTCGCGGCGTCCGGCAGCTACGATGGTTCTACGCCCGCTATCGCGGCGCAATCACTGGTGGAATCCATGGCTGACGATATCGCTCAACAGATAAACAAGAAAAAATAGGACGACACTTTGTCGAACATACTGGACATCAAGCCCGTAGATCTCGACACAAAAATACTCAATACGCTCGAGAAAAAGAAGCTTATCAGGACCTTCAGGCCCAGCAGGTACATGCTCGGCACGAAACCCAGGTCAGGCAGGGTAGATAGATTTTACCGGGCTGACCCGTGTTTTGGCGGACACAAGGTAATAGGCATCGGCCTTGATAACGATAGAATGCGGCTCAACTGGCATCCGGAAAACGAGGAGTTCGTTTTTGTAAAAGACCCTGGTTACATATGCAAAAGCGTTTATCTCGTGATAGGCCTTGCCAAAGCGGCGGTAATTGAAAAAAGAGCGAAGACGGGTACGCTTCGGGCAAAAGACATAATGCTGATAAGGTGGCCGTACAACGACCCGCGGAGCCTGATATTTACCATGCTCAAAGGCACGCCGCACTGCGAGATCACCCTGCCGGGCAGGGGCAATCCAGCGATATTTTATGTTACCGAACCGAGCCGTTTGAAAATGAATTATATCAAAATGAGCGGATACAAAATTCAATACACAGTGTAGAGCATACAGGATTAAGAATTTGACCGCTTCTATATGCTGTACGCTGACACGGAGGTTTTTATGGCTGACAATTTCTCTTTTGACATCATTTCGGAAGTGAATTTCATGGAAGTTGAGAATGCCGTAGTAATGGCACAGAAGGAGCTTGCGAACAGGTTTGATTTTAAGGGCAGCAAGTCTTCTATAGATTACAATAAGACGGAGAAAAAAATAACGCTTATAGGCGACGATGATTTTAAGCTGAAGGCTGTTACCGATATTGTGGAGTCAAAGCTGGCTAAACGGGGAGTTTCATTGAAATCAATGGATAGGAAAACACCCGAAAATGCTTTCGAGGGAACACTTAGGCAGGTTATCGAGCTCACCAGTGGCCTTCCGAAAGAAAAAGCCAAAGACCTGGTACAAATAATAAAAGGCCTGGGGAGAAAAGTTCAAACCCAGATCGAGGGTGAAAAGATAAGAGTCAGTTCGCCAAAAAAAGACGAACTACAGGCAGTTATAGCGCACCTTAGAACCATCAACTTTCCGGCGTCTCTCCAATTCACAAACTTCAGATGACGGCGGGGCCGGCGCAGTACCCCTTGACGAGACTATTTCTATAATAAGAATTAAGCGGGCAGATCAAATCTTTCTTTCTATTGATACACTTTGGGCCTCTATCCGATTCATAACCCCCCGGTTCGGTCTCGTGTTCTAGCCAAGCGTTTTGAAACCCACTGGTATCGTCTGGCTGTGAAACCACCGCCTGACCGTTCACACGGGCGACTAAACCGCAAGTGCCTGTGCGGTTTCTCGACGCGACGGGATGCCGGTATTCTCAGCCATAGAGTCTCTTTAGACGGTAAATTTGTTATTAGGGGGAATAAAAAGTATAATATATGACTATGAAAAATAAGATACGTAATGAAAAAGTAAGGAACATCGCGATAATCGCGCATGTCGACCACGGCAAGACCACACTTGTGGATTTTATGTTGAAACAGGGTGGAGTGTTCAGGCAGAACCAGGATGTATCGGACAGGGTGATGGACAGCATGGACCTCGAGAGGGAGAGGGGCGTCACGATCTCTGCAAAGAACTGTTCCTGCGTGTACAAAGGCGTAAAGATAAACATAATCGATACTCCGGGCCACTCTGATTTCGGCGCCGAGGTGGAGAGATCGTTGAAAATGGTGGACGGGGCGATACTGCTTGTCGATTCGTCAGAAGGCCCGCTTCCCCAGACGAGGTTCGTGCTGGGCAAGGCGCTTGAGGCCGGCATAAAGATAATCGTGGTCGTAAATAAGATAGACAGAAAAGATTCCAGGGCGAAGGAGGTTCTTGACGAGGTGTTCGGACTTTTCCTCGACCTTGACGCCAAGGATCATCACATAGAGTTCCCGGTGCTTTACGCGATAGGCAAAGACGGCATCGCGCAGAAGACGCTCACGGAAAAGGGCAAAGATCTGAGCCCGCTTTTCGATGAAATAATTAAAACGATACCTGCGCCCGAGTACGATCCTGACGAACCTCTCCAGTTGCTCGTGTGCGACCTGAGCTATTCGGATTATCTCGGCAGGCTCGCCATCGGCAGGGTTTTTCACGGTGCGGCCCATAACAGCGATGCGCTCATTTGCATCAAGGAAGATGGTTCCTCCGTTCCTCTGAAGGTCACTAAGCTTCAGGTGTATGAGGGCATAGGCCTTACCGGCGCGGAATCTGTTTTGAGCGGAGACATCGTTGTTCTTGCGGGTATAGAGAACGTGAACATCGGCGATACGATCTGCAACAAAGACTTCCCGAAGGCGTTGCCGAGAATAAAGGTAGACGATCCGACCATTGCGATGATGTTCACCATAAACACATCGCCGATGGCCGGCAAAGAGGGGAAATTCGTACAGTCGAGAAAACTGGCCGAGAGGCTGGAAAAAGAGACTCTGAAGAACGTCGCTCTGCAGATAGCTCTACTGCCCAACTCCGACAAATTCATAGTCAAAGGCAGGGGCGAGTTCCAGATGGAGATACTGATA
>CAZSIW010000125.1:0-6572 GCA_964606755.1 uncultured Elusimicrobiales bacterium
ATGGGGGATTTAACATGGCGGATTAACCCCTCGAGAATGACAGCCAAAAAGGCTTATTTCATTTTTGACGGCAGTTTGATCGTCTTTCCCGCCACCATGAAAACGCCTTTGCCCCGGTGGTGGATAGTTTTTGGGTTTTTTATCCCCGGGTCTATCCACGCCTGGAGCACTTCCAGCACAAATAGATTATACTTGTTTACCATTGCCTTATCAACGACCCTGCATTCGAGGTTTGCGAAACATTCGGCTATCAGCGGAGCCTTGACCCGCGAGGCCGGAAGCGCGGTAAGCCCTATGGTTTTGAATTTGTCTATGTCCCTGCCTGAGGTGTTGCCCACGCGCACGACTTTTGACGCGAGCTTCACATCGGGGATGGCGATGACGCATTCCCTTGTGGCTCTCACGATATCGAAAGTGTAGTTGCGGTTGCTGATAACGCACCCAATAAGCGGCGGTTCGAACTCCATCATGTTGTGCCACGACATCGTCATAACATTATTCTTCCCCGCCCGCGAACTAGCCACCATGACCACAGGCCCGGGTTCAAGAAGCCCGTACACGCTGCCCAATGGATAAATTTTATTTTTCATGCTTACTCCTATTGATTTATGCGTTTACTCTTAAACAAGATAAAACACCCTTATATATACCGAAATAACGTGTTAAAATGGCACTAAAAGTGCGTTCTAATGTATTATCTATTGTATTTTCAATATTTTTTACAGCGACTTCGAATTTGTATTTGAACGCGCTTTTCAGAATTTTGCACGCAATTATTGTAAATCAGCACGCATTTTTGAACGCAGTTTGACTGTTTGCACGCAGTTTTTGGCTATTTTGGCTTTATTTTTAGCCTATATCTCTTGGCTCTGCCTATGCCTTCACTGCCCAGAACACCGTCTTCTTCCATCCCCGAAAGCAATCTGTATGTTTGATCCGGACTCAATTGAGTCAGATTCTGACACCCTTCGCTGTTTATCCACTCGCTTGTTTCCAAATATTTTAAAACCATCTGCTTATGCGCATCACTGATACGCACATTTTTGCGGCTCGCGTCGCCTGATGCCGGCCCTGCGGGAGAAATGGCGGTTGGCGCCGGTTTGGTGTAGGACAGAGGTATGAGCTGTGGCTCAAGATGGCCTGAAGATTTTGGCGGCTTCGTGTAAGTATCTGGCTCAGGCTCTTCTTCAACTGTCACGGCCTGCTGGAACTCGATTTTGCCGGGGGCGAACTTGCCGATGCCGGCGGCTTTTTGACTGCGGAGCATTTTGTCTTTGTGGAAACTGTGGGAGACGTGCGCGCCGGTAAGGACGATGATCGTCTGGGTCATTATATAGACTACCGGATCCGGGACGGTTTTTATCCATACGTTGCCGTCGGCCACCGCAACGATGAAGCCGTAGACCAGCCAGAAAATCAGTATGACGAACTCGCGCGTTATCACCTGCGCGTCTTGCTGGGCCTCGGCGATCATGTCCGAGTCGTCGTGCTTGAACTCTTTCCAGCGCCTGAATTCCCTCACGCCGCCGTAGCCGCCGATGAGGCACGGGTAATAGGTTACAAGCCATTGGGGTAAGTGTTTTCCGTGCACGAACGCCCAGTCCGCCAGGCCCGGGGCCGATGCGAGCATCTCGCACGTGGCGAACCACACTATCAAAGCGGTGTAGGCAAGCAGGGCGTAAAATAGCCCATGCACGTACATATCGCTTTTGCGCTTAAACAGAGTTGAAACCACTTCTTCAGCCGCCCCGCCCTGCTTCGCCCCCGCGTTGCCGTTCTCAGCCATACGTATGCCCCCTGTTGTGCCGTAATTAGCCAAAAAAAAGCCGCGCTTTTTCGTAGTAGGCGTGGCTTGCATGATTTTATTCTACTTCTTTGGATAGGAAATGTCAAAATACTTTGAATAGCAGGAGAAAAGACAGTGGGCGATGTTTATTTGTTCGATTTATGTTATAGAATATAAAATTGATGCCGCAAAATAGCGGGTATCAGATTGCCTATAAAAGGAGAAGAACATGAAGAAGCTGTTATTATTTTTTATCGTTATCTCTCTAACCGCCGCGGCGAACGCGGGGATGATCGTCACGAACCTGAGCCTCGACGGCGAGGGCGTGATCAATGCTACCGACGCGTACAACACCACCGTAAGCCCCGGCGTCGGGATCGCCGCGGAATATTTGGGCGGCATGCAGGGGATCAACAATATGAAAGTCGGGTTAGGCTCGGAATACCTGTTCCCGAGGGCGGTTACGGCCGGTGGTTATACGGGTTTTATGCCGGTTTATGTCACGGGACAATATGCTTTTTGCTCAACGGGCAGCTGGAAACCTTATGTGAAGGTGAATCTCGGTTACGACCTTGTATTCAACGGGGACAGCGCTTTTAAATTTAACAACAGCGCAGTCCTGAACGGCGGCATCTACTACGCGGCCGGGTTGGGCTCGAACATCTGCAAGGATACAATTGCGGAGCTGATGTATTCAACTTACGTCGGCAGTTGGAGCTCTGTTACCCCGTCCGCCGGAACACTGATAGCGAACGACACCTACACGGTTCTCGGCCTCAAGATCGGCTATTGTTTTGACTTGAGCAAAT
Source organism: uncultured Elusimicrobiales bacterium (assembly GCA_964606755.1). GTDB lineage: Bacteria > Elusimicrobiota > Endomicrobiia > Endomicrobiales > CAZSIW01 > CAZSIW01. The sequence goes on from CAZSIW010000125.1 coordinate 2,596, forward strand.
AGTCGTTTTGTTCAAAATAAAAATAAACCCTCTTACCAACAGGGGGTTTACTTTTTTGCCTAAAACCCCTGCTTTGAAATGAAAAACAAATATGTTAAAATTGAACCATGAAAACCATGAAGACTCCGCGCGCCACTCTCCTTCTATCATTTCTTTGCATCGTATTTATCCTTCCGGTGTGCGTAGCGGACAAAACAATTACCAGCATCTCTAACAAGAAGATACAATTTTATTTATCCGATGAACTGCTCGGGTACCGCCCTAAAGAAAACTCGACCGTCCGCGCGCGCTACACGACCGATGACGGAACACTTGTATACGATGCGGTCTATTCGATCGATAGCTTCGCCAGGAGACTAACACCCGTAGAAAACCCGGAGCGCCGCACCATAAGCATTCTCTGTTTCGGTTGTTCCTTAATGTACGGAGAAGGCGTGAACGATAATGAAACATTTCCCTATAACCTGGCGAAACTTATGCCTCAGTACATGCCGTACAACTATGCTTTCGTGGGATACGGCCCGCAGGAAATGCTCGCAAAACTGCAGAGCGGACAAATAGTTCACGAAGTAAAAGGCGGCCACGCGATAGCGCTCTATTTATTCATAGACTGCCATGTCGACAGGGCGATAGGCTCGCTGCAGACTACGGGCAACTGGGGATATAAAATGCCTTACTATTGCATTGACAAAAACAACGCGCTCGTGAGAAAAGGCAGCTTCGCTTCCGGACGGCGTTTGCTGACATCGCTATACCTTGCCGTCATGGAAAACAGGACTTTACGCTGGCTGATCGGCATGAGAGAATTTCCCGTAATACGCGACAGCCACATTTCACTGACCGAAAGGATAATCGAAGAGTCGAGGAACGAGTTCAAAAAGCAATTCAACAGCGACGATTTTTACGTAATACTGTTCGACGGGCACTCCACGCGCGCCAACAAGATGGAAAAAGTTCTTAAGGAAAGAGGCGTGAAGTACATCCTGTTCGAACCGGAAATTCGCAATAACGATTATTATTATTGTGACGGACACCCAACGGCGCTGACATACAAAAGGATGGCAAAATTTGTGGCCGGCTGCCTGAACAAAAACTTAACGATTACTCCCGAACCCAATCGACTACATACCAGTGTCACAAGCGCCCGACTTCAATAACCTCATCCGATATTCCGCAGCGCCTAATATCCAACCCACGCCATCGTTTATAACTTGAAAGAATTGGTTGGTCGCTGTGCTGGACACGGTATTACTCCTCGCTGCGTCACCGGCTATTGAGGGACTATTTTGCGAATTTGCAACCGAGGGCACACTGCAACGCCCTGGGCTGTCCATCGTCCCGAAGCTCCGCCGTCATAAGTTGATTGAACACCAAACCATGCCGCATAAAGACCGGAGCTCATGACTGTGAGCACACCAGAAATCAAAAGCACTTTTTTGAGCATTCAGCCCCTATATTTTTAAGCAAACAGCTGACGCGGATGCGACTTGTTTTGCTGAAATTATATAGCCGGCCCGACGATGGTTTTGGTGGGGCACTTGTGGAAACAGATGGCGCAGTTGTCGCATTTTTTGTATTTCATGGAGGCGAGGTTGTTGTCGATAGTAATGTCTCTTTCCGGGCAGGAGCGCACGCATATCCCGCAGCCGATACAGCCGGCCGGGCAGATCTTCGAGACGTCCGCGCCCCGATCAAAAGAACGGCACAGTATATGGTGTTTAAACCTGCACGGAACTATCCGGATAAGGCTTTGCGGGCAGGCCTTCACGCACGCGCCGCAGGAAGTGCACTTGTGCATATCTACTATTGGAAGGTTGGTAGCTGTATCTACGCGGATGGCGCCGAACTCGCAGGCCTTTACGCAGTCGCCAAGGCCTAGGCAGCCGTACTCGCACTCCTTGTTCCCGCCGAAGACGGACATCGCGATGGAGCAGTTCTTTATCCCCCTGTAATCCATTTTGTCTTTGCAGTTCTTCCCTCCGCCGCAGAGAACCACGGCTACGGTTTTTTCCATCGGCTCTGACTGTTTGCCGAGCAGGGCTGAGAGCCGGTCGTTGTCGCGGTCGCTGATGATAGTGCAGTGGCCGGGAAACGCCTCGCCTTTCGATAGGGCGGCCGCGTAACCGTTGCAGGTCTTGTAACCGCACGCGCCGCAGTCCACCCCCGGAAGAAGCTCGAGCAGGGCGTCCTCGCCCTTGCCGCCGAAACCGTTCTTCTCGGCAAGCTTCTTCTCGGCAAAACTTATGATGGCGCCCGTCACGAACCCGAGCCCGCCGAGGATGAGAACGCTGTTTAAAATAGTTGTTTCAATTGCCATTGTTTCAACCCTTCTGATCCTAGATGCTAGATACTAGATGCTGGCAAAGTCTATATCCAGCATCCAGGAACCAGTATCCAGTATCTGCTTCTAATGAATTCCAAACAACCCGCCGAGGCCCATGAAGGCCATGGACATCAGGGCTGACGTAAAAAATATCAACGGATAGCCTTCTATGAACTTCGGGATCGGGGCGTATCTCAGCTTCATTCTTATCGAAGTAAAAAGAAATATCGCGAGCACGTATCCTGCCGAGACGCCCAGGGCGTTCGCCATCGACTGCGCGAAGTTGTAGCCGTGCGAAACGTTCAGAAGAATGACGCCCAGCACCGCACAGTTCGTTGTGATCAGAGGCAGGTAAACCCCGAACGTCTTATACATATCCGCCAGCTTGTTCTTCAGCAGGAGCTCGGAACCCTGTACTATGGCGATTATCACGATCATAAATGAAACCGTTCTTAAAAACTCCACGTGAAGTGGCACCAGCACAAAGTGTTCGAGCAGAAGCGTAAGAGCCGCGGAGAACATCAGCACTACGCTCACTGCCAGGCCCATACCCATCGAAGACCTGAGCCTGTGAGACATGCCGAAGAAAGAGCAGATGCCGAGAAACCTTACCAGTATAATGTTGTTAATAAATATCGCCGAGAAAAATATGGGAAAGAGTCTCATTTGCCCCGCCTGTTACCGACGTCCAGCAGGACGTCGCACTTGTCGGAGGCGGCGGGATGGCACGCCTGCGCCATGCCGCACTCGAGGCAAGGAGAAACGTTCTTCCTGTCGCCTTTCTTTAGAGCCGACCACGCGGCGGCCAGCACTCCGAGGCCGAGGAACGCTCCCGGCGGAAGGATCATTATCGTTGAGGGCTCCGTAAGCCCGAGCTGGAACCCGAAAATACTGCCCGAACCCAAAACCTCTCTAAGGCTTCCCAGCAAAACCGCCACTATCAAAAAACCGGTCCCCATCCCGAGGCTGTCAGCCGCGGTGGCTACGACACCGTTCCTGTAGGCGAAGGAATCAGCCCTGCCGAGCACTATACAGTTCACTACGATAAGCGGCACGAATATGCCGAGGTTTTCGCTTGATACCGGGAAATAAGCCTTCATCGCGTAATCCGCTATAGTCACAAAGGTCGCAGCCACCACTATAAAAATGGGCATCTTGATGTTGGGGTCTATCCACTTCCTGAAAAAGGACACAACAAAATTCGTTAAGGCAAGCACGGCCATTGTCGCCAGGCCTATGGAAAGAGCGTCAAAGGCTTTCGAGGAACACGCCAGTATGGGGCAAATGCCTATCATCATCACGAGGACAGGGTTGTCCCTGAACATGCCTTTCAAAAATGTTTTCCAGATACTCATCTCAGCCCCCGTTTTAAGAGGTAATTGCGCCTTTCAAACCCGTTTTTCATCCCGAACGACCCGCTGCCGCTGTTCTTGTATATCTCGTTTTCCTTCGAGAAAGCTCCGTACGCCGAAAAATTGTTCTGCCTCGAATAACCGTTTTCCCTCGACGTCACTATGCTTATGGCTTCCCTGACCGCGTCGACGACGGCCCTGGACGAAACCGTGGCGCCTTTCACCTCGTCTATCCCGCCCTTTGAACTGTCCTGCTTGAGGGCGAGGCTGTGCCACGCTCCCCCCGAGAGCGCCGTCACACC